>NZ_DASWYK010000236.1:0-8120 GCF_036405015.1 Flavobacterium sp.
AAGATTTATTTTTTTAAATTTGTCTGTAAGTAGAGTTTAAGTTTGTCTTTTAAATGAACTTATATCACTTATATGGTGAAAAAAAACAATCTTATAAAGTTTTATTATTTTAAATAATTTCAATGAAAATCAATTTTAAAAAAACATACAAATTTGCCATCAAGTCTGCATTATATATCAGTCTCTTTACGACAGGTTTTGTACTGATGTTAATGTCATTGTTTTATAAAAATCAATTAAAGCATCAGGTTGCGTTTGGAATAATTTTCATTATTGTTATTTATATATTCGCATTTCTGGTTTTACAATATCGAGTTGAACGCTTTATTTACCGAAGAGTTAAGAAAATTTACGATGAGGTTTCTTTGCTAGAATCAACACCTCTTATTAATCAGCCCATAAATACTGATATGGAAACACTTTCACGTGAAGTGAAAAAGTTTGCAACAGATAAGAAACTGGAAATCGAAATGCTTGAAATTCGTGAACAATATCGAAGAGAGTTTTTAGGAAACGTTTCGCACGAATTAAAAACACCATTATTTACTGTTCAGGGTTATGTTTCGACTTTACTTGACGGAGCAATGGATGATAAAAACATCAGAAAGAAATATTTAAAACGTGCCGAAAAAGGAGTAGAGCGTCTTATTTATATTGTTGAAGATTTGGATATGATTACCAAATTAGAGTCTGGTGATTTGGATTTGAATATGACTGATTTTGATATTGTTGAACTTATTCAGAATGTTTTTGATTTGTTGGAAATGAAAGCCGATAAAAAGAAAATCAAATTGGCTTTTGAAAGTAAAAATGTACAGTCAGTTATTATTCGTGGAGATCAGGACAGGATCCAGCAGGTTTTAGAGAATTTAATTGTAAACTCAATTAAATACGGAAAAGAAGGCGGATTGACTGAAGTTGGTGTCGTGAACTTAACCAAGAAAAAAGTCCTAATTCGTATCAGTGATAACGGAGAAGGCGTTGAAAAACAAAATATTCCGAGACTTTTTGAACGTTTTTACCGTGTTGATAAAAGTGGAACCCGCTCTGAAGGTGGTTCTGGCTTAGGTTTGGCCATTGTAAAGCATATTATTGAGGCGCATAAGGAGAAAGTTTATGTAGAAAGTGAGTTCGGAATTGGTTCAGAATTCTCTTTTACGCTCGAAAAAGCATTTAAAAGTCAAAAAATCGACGTTAAAAAATTGTAACACAGTTTTTGTTAAAAGCCCTAAAATAAAGGGTTTTAACGATAAATAAACATACCGATTTAGTCGGTAACATTAAATTTTTATTATAGTAACATCTGGTTAATGATTTCTTAACATAGGTGCTCCATCTTTGCATCCTGAAATTAAGGGAATTACAGAACTAATGATAAAAAGAAAATTATTAGCGGTTTTATTACTGCTAACTTGCGCAGCTTATGCGCAGGAACCTACTAAGCAAGAATTAAACAAACAGGATGTAAAAAACGAAGTAATGCGTATTTTAGATTCTATCAACAAAGCCAAACTTCCAGAAACAAACTCAGGAGTAAGTAATGTAGATCATTGGTATGACAGAATATCGTTGAGAGGTTATGCTCAGGTTAGATACAACGGTTTGCTTTCTACAAATGACAAAGTTTCTTGCGAGCAATGTGATAAATCTTGGGGAACAACTTCTACAGCTCCAGATGCAAAAGCAAACAACGGACTTTTTATTCGACGTGCACGTTTTGTCTTTTCAGGACAAGTTCATCCAAATGTGTTTTTCTATTTTCAACCCGATTTTGCTAGTTCACCAAGTACTGGAGTTCAGAACTTTGTACAAATTCGTGACCTGTATTTTGATCTTTCTTTTGATAAGAAAAAAGAATACCGTGTTCGTATTGGACAAAGTAAAATTCCATACGGATTTGAAAATATGCAGTCTAGTTCACAACGTTTAACACTAGACCGCGCCGATGCAATCAACAGTTCTATCTTAAATGAACGTGATTTAGGGGCTATTTTTTATTGGGCTCCGGCTGAAATTAGAGAACGTTTTGCCATGTTAGTTAAAGACGGTTACAAAGGTTCTGGAGATTTTGGAGTTTTTGCTTTTGGAGTTTACAACGGGCAGATTGCAAATAAATTAGATGGAAATAGAGATTTAAACGTAGTAACAAGAGTAAGTTATCCGTTTGTTATTGGTAGTCAGATTATCGAACCGGGAATCCAAGCTTATACTGGAAAATGGGCTTTTACTGGCGAAATTTCATCAGGAGTTATTGTGAATGATCCGCAATATGTAAAAGATCAGAGAGTAGGAGCAACTTTCGTTTTATACCCAAGACCATTCGGAATTCAGACAGAATACAATATAGGTAGAGGGCCACGTTACAATACTTTAACCAATACAGTTGACGAAACAGATCTTAACGGAGGTTACGTTTTGTTAAACTATAAATGGGATATTAAAAAACAGATTATTTATCCTTTCGCCAAGTTTCAATATTATGATGGAGGGAAAAAATACGAAAAAGACGCCAGAAGTTATGTTGTACGAGATTACGAAATTGGTGTAGAATGGCAACCTTTTAAAGCATTCGAATTAACAGCAGAATATGTAATTGCAGATCGTACTTTCGAAGACAGTGCGCTTCCTGTAAATAGACAACAAGGAAATGTTCTAAGATTACAAGCGCAGTTTAATTTCTAAAAATAGTGCACAGATAAAACAGATTCGCTTTCGCGAAGACGCGGATAAAAACAGATTTTATAGTAAAATCCGTTTTTATCCGCGTTTTGTTTTGAAACAAATCTGCTTCATCAGCTTATAATCACGCAGTTTTTTCTTCAAAAACTTTAAATAGTGAATCCCAGTCGATATGATTTTCAAATTGGGCCAATCCTTTAAACGATTTTACTTTTGATAAATCTTCAATTCTAAAATCGTCTTGCATTGCATAAGGAACAAGATTTTCTTCTTGAAGTTTTATCGCCAGATATTCCTGTTCGTATTGTCCTGGAGTTGGAATAAAAAAAGCTTTTTTACCCAATTTAGCCAAATCCATTACTGTGGTATAACCCGAACGACAAAGTACAAACTCACTTTCATTAAAAGTTTGTTCCAGTTGTTTCGAGTTCATAAAGTTATAATAGGTAATATTTCCTGCTTGCCATTTTTCTTGCGATTTCTCTACAATTCCTTGTACAAAAACTACTTTCCCTGGATAATTAGCTGCTTCTTTTTGCAGTTTTTCATCCAGAAACGTACGCTGTGGCTCAGGTCCTGATAATATAATCATAAGATCATATATTTTAGGAGTTTCTTTTTTACGCATACGGCTCAACGGGCCAATATATCTTAAATTCAATTCATTGTTTTTAAGATGACCTAAATCTCCTGTTAGATTTACTTTTTCGTCGGTATCAGGAACCCAGCATTCATTATATTTCTTAATAATAAGCTGATGACATTTACTAGTAAACCAAGTTGTATTTCCTGTCATAACGTTTAACTGATGCGTCATAAAAACAGAAGGCACTTTTTTACTGAAAACCCCCAATCTATTGTCTGAGATTATACCATCAATACCATGTTTTTTAATCCAGGAATTGACCATTTTTTTCTCATCCAAAATAGCGGTAATCATTTTCGGAAGGTTTTTAATCAACTTCCATTTAAAGTTTTTTCCATTCTTTGCATATTCAATATGATAAGAAGGAAGTTCTAAAGTCTGTATATAAGGAAATTCTTTTCGCAATAAAGCAAGCGCAACCCCATCTGAGGCAATAATCGGGATGTAATTATTCTCCTGAAGCGCTTTTATAATAGGAATACAACGAGTTGCATGGCCAAGCCCCCAATTTAATGGTGCTACTAAAATAGTTTTATTCGCAGAATAATCAATGCTCATTTTTAATGATTTTTAAAAACGAAGATAAAGAAATATGTTTTGGTTGTTATTTCGAGGGTATTACTAAATTATTAACTCTAGATTTAATAAAAGACTAGAATTTTCGAGGGGTATTTCAAAAATAATTTACTTTTTACCAATAAGATTATCTCTATGTTAAGCGATTTCGATTTTTTTGAAATGACCTTAATAAGGAAATTTATAGGTTAAGTTGTGAAATAAAAAAAAACCGAACGAATGTTCGGTTTTAAATATACCTTTTAAGAAAACTTAGAAGCTTAGCGCCTTAGTACCTCAGAACCTTAGTCCTGAATATAAGTTTTATTACCATTTTTGTTGATGTAGTATTTTCCACCTCTTGGTCCGGTATAAACTTTTTTTCCATTGTATTCGCCAGTAACTTTATCCGGAACAGACGGTGCTTTTTCGTTAGTTTCCTTCAAAGTTTTAGTAGCCGATTTTTTTGCTGCGGTTGCATCCTTTTTAGCGTCATCAGCTTTTGCTTTGGTTTTTGTAGCATCTGCTTTTGCTTTGTCAGCTGTTTTTTTCGCTTTATCAGACTCCGTAGTTGCTTTTTTTGCGTCTGCTTTTGCTTTTGTCGCTTCTTTATCTGCAGTTTTTTTAGCTTTGTCAGCTGTTTCTTTTTTTGCTTTTGCTGATGCTTCTTTAGCATCATCTGCTGCTTTTTTCGATTTTGTAGCTTCTTTTTTGGCATCTGCCGAAGCTTTGTCTGCACTAGCTTTTGCTTTTTTTGCTGAGGCTTCTGTTTTGCTTTTTGCAGCTTTTGCAGTTGTTTCCTGTGCGTAGAAGTTAGATGAGAAAACAACTATAAAACAGAACAATAATAATTTTTTCATAAGGTTATACGTTTAAATTTTCAATTAAAATTAAACAATTTTTTGTCATCTTTTTCGGAGTGCATTAAAAATATGCACGGAGCTGAACATTTCCTGTATGAATAGTATTTCCCGTTTCGCTTTTACGGCCTTGATAGTTTAAATTAACATCTAAAAATGACGTAATGTTCTTTTGCAGAAGCAGTTTCCAAACCAGGTTGGATCCTGCTTGAAGTCCTTCAAGCATCTGGAAACCTACAGATGAAAATTCATTTCCATCAAATTTATTTTCATAAAAAGAAAACTCACCATTTACTGTTACTTTCTTTTCGCCTGCATAAGAAAATGAAGTTCCGATTCTGTTTTGTTTTAAAGTCTCGAAATTTCCAATTTGATTTTTCTTGTTTTGAAGTTCATAAAAGAAATCCAGTTTGGTGTTTTTAGAAAACAAATAACTAATTTTTGGCGCCATTTGCCAGCCATCGATATCGTAGTTTTTCTCGACAAAATCTTCAGAGACCAAATCGGTTTTTATGGTTTTGGTAAAGAAATTAAACAACCAGCTTTTTTGGTACAAATGCGTGTATTGAAGTTGATGTGAATAATTTCGAACATTCTGAGATCCGATAGAAAGCAAACTTTTACCTTTATTTACAAGATACGAATAAGTTACAGAATGTTTCTGGCGTCCGCGATTATAGAATAAACTGTTTCTAAAACTCGAATTCAATCCTAAAATATTTTCTTCAGAAGAATTAAACGGATTAAGTTCCAGTTTTTCGCCTTCGCTTTTTACCTTTCGATCCATTATAAATGAAGTCTGATTGTAAAAATGAGACAGCACTTTTTTATATCCTTTTTCATTCTGCCATTGCAACGGATTCAAAGTTAAAGACTGAGAGAACTTATTCTGATTGGTTTTAATATAAATCTGATTGGGCA
Source organism: Flavobacterium sp. (assembly GCF_036405015.1). GTDB lineage: Bacteria > Bacteroidota > Bacteroidia > Flavobacteriales > Flavobacteriaceae > Flavobacterium. The sequence continues at coordinate 5,662 of NZ_DASWYK010000236.1, forward strand.
AAAAGACTCTCACATAATTTGCCTGATCCTGAAAAACGGCGATTTCAAATTCCTGTAATTCCTGAATTCCGTTGCCATTATAATCGTTCCAAGTGTAAACTCCTTGTCCTGTTGGAACTTCTACATAAGTGAATTCTTGCTGCGCAATAGTTCCAGAACTGGTTTCATATGTGGTTCCAATTTGCATTAATTGATTAAAAAAACGATCATTATATAAAACTCTTGAATTAAGAGAAGGTTCGTTTTTTCGGGATGTATCTGTAAAATCTAAATTTCGATAACTCGCATAAATCGCCAAATCTGTTTTTTTATTTTGAATCAATTTTGACTTTAAATAATAGGTCTGCGAATTATTGACATGTTGTAATAATCCGTTTTGTAAACTATCATTTTTTCTTTGCAGAAAACCAACTTCCACAAAAACCTTCGTACTGTCACCTCTTCCAGTAAATACTCCATATTCTGAAAAGCGCTGACTCAAAGTAGAAAACTGGCCCGTAACTTTATCTTTTTCCTGATTGTCTTCTAATTGCATACTGCCTCCAATCCAGTTTTTGCCAAAATGATATTTGGTTCTGGTTTGATTTCGAATGAATTTTGAAGTCGAAGCCGTTGCATCAGAATTCAGGAAACTTCCATTATTTTCGATGGTCCATTTTTTTAGTTTGAACAAAGCAGCAGTGGTATGTCTCGAACCTGTGTAGCTTTCGCTAAAATCTAACTTCTCAAATTGATACGTGACCAAACCAATATTGGAGGTTTTCTTTTTAGAAAATAAATTAAAATTAAAACCTGTAACCAAAAGACTCTGATTCCCTAAAAGTGTTCCGCTTAAGTTCCAGTCGCGATTGAATTCGATATTGTACAAACGTTCAACCGATTTAAAATTTTGCTCTACATATTGATAATTGGCAAAAGCATCTAAACTCCAGCTTCGGGAAAATAGACGTTTTTTAAGATTGGTTTTAAAAGCAATTCCTTCATTATTGGCATCATCAATTCCAGAAAATAAGTTCTGATCGTTATTGCTGACTGCTATTTCAAAATCGACCAAAGTCTTCTCATTCGGATTGTATTTTCCCAAAAAGGTAGCAACTTGAAGTTTTATTGGAGCCACAAGTTGTACAATTGGCTCATAATTTCCCTGAAGAATTCCATTTACTGGTTCTACATATTGATAAATACGTTCGACGGCATTGTTGTTCTGAATGATATAATTTCCAGCATTTGCACCAACCTGACTGAATCTTACATTGTATAAAACATCTGTTGGATTATTCGAATATTCATAAACTTCAACCGAGTTGATAATGGTTTTTTTGTATAAAATTTTATTGTCTGCATATTTGTCTTCGTAGGCAGAAGGCGCTTTCATCAAATTGACATCATCTCCCGCTTGACTTAAAATCTGAACTTGCTCTGGAGAAAGATTCTGTTGCAACGGTTGGTTTTTCAAATCATTTTCAGAATAAACATAACCGCCGAAACTCCATTTTTTGTTTTCTTGTGTAGCGCCTGCATAGGTTACAAGACGATTGTAATTTCGTTCCGAATATTGGTATTCTACATTAATCCTCATTTCAGAAGTAATCGTAAAAAGAGAAGTAAAGACAATTTCTCCGGCATTGTAATCAATAACATAATCGTTGTTTTCACCACGTTTTAGTAGAACACCATTTACATAAACTCGTTCAGATCCTGAAATAACCAAAACATACAATTCACCATTTTGCCCTTTCAATTTATATGGACCCTGATTTCCTTCTTGACCTGTAAAAGTACTTTTGGCATATTGACCTTTTACAAAAGCGACCGAGGCAAAGACATTGGTTTTGCTTTTCTCGGTGTCAAAATCAAAACTTGCTGAAAGTCCCTGAACTTTTTTATTGAAACTCAAAAATTGGGTTTTCCTATTCTCTAAAAAAACATCCCCTGCCCGAACATTCCAGTCGTCACTAAAAAGTTCCATAAAGATATTATCAAACTGATCGAGTTTTTGAGAATAGCCACCATCTTGAAGCGGAATATTATTATCCTGAAGAGAAGCCCGAAGACTAACTTTATCGGAGATTTTCCCGGTAATCTGCAAATCTAAGTTGGAGTTTAAAACGGTACTTTGATTATTTCCCACTGTGATTCCGCGAGTGATACTTCCCGAAGTATTAAGGCCGTCAAAAGGAGTGACTTTTTTGGCGTTGGCATTATTATCAATTCGGTATAATTTTTCGGTTCCGACATCGCTGTTTACAATCTGATCTGAATTGTAAAGACTGTATTCTTTGGTTAAGAAATCAGGATATTGAAGATAATTGACAATTAAAGTATCAGAAGTTGATTGGAATTTTTCATTTAAAAGTAAAAAGCCTTTTCGGAAATCAATGGTATAAAAAGTCGAATCAATAGGTTCTTTTTTAGTATTTAATAACTGGAAAAAACCAGAATTGATACTTACTTTTTCT
>NZ_DASWYK010000237.1:0-12169 GCF_036405015.1 Flavobacterium sp.
ATTTTCATTCAGTCTTCCGTCAAAAAAGATAAAATCTGGATAAGCTGCCCAAAGCGATTGCAGCGGTCTGTTTCCAGAAATAACCACTTTAATATTTTTGTTCGAAATAATATCTGGATAGGTTTTTAACTGCTGCACAATTGTCTTTAAAGTCGCATCGGCATCCGACTTGATATCGATCATTAAGATCAAAGGTTTATTGCTTGGATATGCTTTTCCTTGCAATGTTTTCAATTTCACAGAAAGTGGTTCCAAATACATGCTTTTTAATGTATTATGCGAAGCTATTTCTTTAGAAGTATGGGCAACAAACAATTCGTTATTTACTAAAAAAACATCGGCTTCAATAACACCTGTTTCGTTAGAGTAAGCACCATAAAATGGCAATTTACTTTCGTAATCATTATGAGAATGAATATTGGAGGAACTGTATTCCTGTGCTTGGGCATACAGGCAAAATTGAAGGCAAAAAAGGGTGATTATTTTTTTCATTGAAAATAAATTATACAAACAAAAAGCTGTAGGTAACTTTTTGAAAGGTCTTGAAACAAAAAAGGTTTTAATAATTTTTTACAACCGCAGCCTCCCGACAAAAAGACTGCGGCGTAAAAACTAAAAAAACACAAATGAAATTATTATTAACCCGTTGGAAGTAATTAGTAACACATTGAAAAATAACATTTTTGAAGATTTAGAAAAGGCGTTTCACTTATTTAAATGCACATAGTTTGTCTATGTGTAAAAACTAGTTTCTTCGACTCTCTTTTTGAGACAAAAATCTATGTTTCTATGTGTTAAAATGTTTTTTTAAATTATACAAAACGAGTTATTATATATTTATTACCAGCCTTCGTTTTGAGGCAACATTCCTTTACTTACTGCGATTTCGTCTGGTGGTATTGGCCAAACATGGTGAATCGCTGGATTAAAATTACGAGCAGGATAAATGACACTTCCGTCATAATGATGTAATGGTTTTGCGTATGCTTCTTTTGCATCTCCCCAACGTACTAAATCAAAATGACGATCTGTCCATTCTCCAGCCAATTCGCATCTTCTTTCTCTTTTTAAATCAACCATTGTTGCTCCAGAAATATCCGTAAGACCTGCGCGGTGACGAATCATATTGATTTCTGTATCTGCATTTTGGCCTTTCATTAATTTCGCTTCCGCTAACATCAAAATCACATCTGCATAACGCAAAAGAGGCACATTTAAAGCTGTAGAAGGTTTGTCTCCGTTGGCATTTACATAACGAATATCAACACCTCCAGAAGTCGTTTTTGGATAACTGAAAGGCTCCATATATTTTTTAAACTGATAACCTGTTCTGTTGCTTGAACTTACTACATGATTTCCTTCATTAAAAGTCACTGTTTCTCCAAAGTAAACAAACTTGTCTCCTTTTTGTAAAATCGTAGCGCTTCTTCTTTTATCATTTGGAACATAAGTATCAAATAATTCTTTTGTTGGATAGAAATTTCCCCATCCGTTGTAAACTCCCCAGCCTTTATCTTCTAAACAAACTCCAGGAAAAATAGATCCTAAAGAAGTGTTTTCTGCACTTGAAGTCACAGACCAGATATATTCTGAAGACCAATTGTTACTGATTTTAAATACATCTTCAAAATTGTCTAACAGTTTGTGTTTTCCGCTAGCCACAATCATATTTGCATATTTGATGGCATTGTCCCAATCTTTAGCATACAAATACGTACGAACTAAATAAGCCCAAGCGGCAGTTTTATGAGCGCGCCCATAATTGTCTGGTGTAAGCTGATCGAAATACGGCAATAAATCGGCTGCTTTGATTAAATCGGCTGCGATGTACGCATAATTTTCAGCTACATTTTTAGCACGCGGAACATATACATTGGTGAAATTTTCTCTATCCTGAATTGGAATTCCAGCACGATCATCTCCGTAATGATAAGCCAATTCTAAGTGCATTACAGCATGGTTGAAATAAGCTTCACCTAACATTCCGTTTCTTGTACTTTCGTCCAAAGGAATATTTGGAAGGTTACGAATTACGTCATTACAACGTTTCATGATTTCGTAGTGAATTCTCCAGATATCTTTTGTATCAGATTCTGCTCCATCAACAATAAAATTCTTGATACGCTCAGCATTTTGTCTTGGTTTTGTTCCGATATCATCGCTGGCATTATTGAGCCAAAAGAAACCACGACCGTACATATTATCATCAGAATATAAAGCATATATTGAATTTACTCCCGCTTTTGCATCTGCTGGAGTTTTCCAGAAATTTCCGCTAGACGGAGCTCCCTGTGGTATAACATCAAGTTCACTTTCACAAGCCGAAGTGCCGATTAAAAGCACAAAACTCAATAATAAAAGACTTATTTTTTTCATTTTAATTGTTTTTTATTTTTTAAAAAGTTGCATTAACACCTGTCATGTAAATACGTGAAAGCGGATATTTTCCTAAATCCATTCCGAAATTTCTAAGACCAACTTCAGGATCCATTCCAGAATATTTTGTGATTGTAAATAAGTTTTGTCCAGAGATAAAGAATCTCAATTTTGCTTTTCCGTTCAACCAGCTTTCTTTAACCGTGTACCCAATTGAAACGTTTTTCAATCTTAAGAAAGAAGCATCTTCAATAAACAAATCAGAAATACGTCCGAAGTTGTTATTGTTGTCTGTTGAAGAAAGAACTGGAACATTTGTATTCGTATTTGTTGGTGACCAAGCATCTTTAGAATCTGCCAATAAATTATAACCAGGGAAAGAAGCATTTAAACCTGTATGTTTTACAGCATTGAAAACACTATTTCCTGCAGCTCCGTTGAAGAAGATATTCATATCAAATCCTCTGTATCTGAAATTAGCATTTAAGCTGTACGTTGTTTTCGGGAAAGGACTTCCTAATACCACTCTATCGCTGTTATTGATCACACCGTCGCCGTTTTCATCTTTAAATCTGATATCTCCTGCAACCGCATTTGGCTGATAGGCCACACCATCTTTGTTTACATATGCTTTTGCTTCAGCATCACTTTGAAATAATCCGTCAGTTGCATATCCGTAGAAAGCTCCAACTGGACTTCCAACTTGGTAAATATTAGCTAAAGGCAAACTACGAACTCTGCTTAAGTTTAAAGGCTCTAGAGAAGTTAAATCGTCTTTAATAGAAACAATTTTATTGCTTAAGAATCCTGCATTTGCTGTAACATCAAATTTAAATTCACCACGAGTTTTTTGGTACGTTAAACTTACTTCGATTCCTTTATTTTCAACATCTCCAGAGTTTACGATTCTTCCTTGAGGGGTTCCAGAAACTCCAGGCAATTGGTCACGAACCAACATGTCTTTGTTTGTTTTTACGTAAGCATCAACAGATCCTACTAAACTATTATTCAGCATTGTAAAATCTAAACCGATGTTAGTTTGTTCTGAACTTTCCCATTTTAAATTAGGGTTTGATAATTCGCTTTCTGCATAACCATAATTGATAGATGGCGTTGCTCCAATTAAAGCCTGAGTTTGTACCAAAGGCACACTAAATTGGTATGGTCCAAGATTTCCTAAGTTTCCAATTTGTCCCCAGCTTGCACGAAGTTTCAAATTGCTGATGATTGGTTCTAAACCTTTCATAAAGTTTTCTTCAGAAATTAACCAACCTGCAGAAACAGAAGGATATACTTTATAACGGTTATCTTTTAAAAGTTTTGAAGTTCCGTCGCGACGCACAATTCCAGAAAGCAAATATTTTTGATTAAAGTCGTAATTAATTCTTCCAACATAAGAAGAAATAATTTCATCTGATCTTCCTGCACCTGTCTGCTGAATTAATTTAGCATTTAATAAATAACGCTGAGATGGATCTTCGTTATCAAAACCAGTTCCTTCTACAGTGTAGAAATCTTTCTTAGTTTCTTGATATGTGTATCCCGCTAATGCTTTAAAGTTGTGTTTTCCTAATGATTTTTCATAAGAAATGGTCTGCTCACTCAATAAATCTGTAACCGTCAATGATTTTTGAGTCAATCTATTGAAGTCAAATATTTTTCCTGGCTCTGTAATTTTAACTGCAAAATCTGTAGCATTATCTTGAATTCTAGTATAACCCCAGTTTGATTTTACTTTTAAACCTGGAATAATTTCCCATTCTGCATAAGGATTAATCAAAACTGTCGAGATTGGATTTTTATTATCTAATCTTTTTAAGTATGCCACAGGATTGATAACGTCTCCATAAGAACCGATATATTTTTCTGGAACTCCTCCGAATTGTCCTGAACCATCTTCTCTATAAATAGTAGCATTTGGCGGATAAAAAATCGCTGCTAAAATCGCTCCTGTATAAGCATTTGCAGTATTAGCAGTCTGACCATCTGTTAAGGAGTATGATAAATTTTCTCCAATAGTGAAATTATCTGCCAATTTGAATGAAGAATTTGCTCTAACCGTATAACGTTCTCCATAAGTATTTAATAAAACACCTTCATTTTTTCTATAACTTCCAGAAAGAAAGAAATTAGATTTTTCTGTTTTTCCGTTTACCGAAAGAGACAAATCTTGAATGGCTCCTGTACGGAAAATCTCGTCCATCCAGTTTGTTTTTGTTGTTCTTGCAGTTGGTTCAAAAGCAGTATCAAAAGCAGGAATTCTTGGTAAACCAGCATTATCTCTTGCAATGTTCATCGCATCAGCATATTCTGCTGCGTTTAAAACATCTAATTTTTTAGCTACATTTTGAAAACCACCTTGGTAATTTACATTTACGTTAATGCGATCTGAAACACCTTTTTTAGAAGTAATTAAAATTACCCCTCCAGAAGCTCTTGCACCATAAATGGCTGCAGAAGCCGCATCTTTCAGAACACTGATCGAAGCAATATCATTTGGGTTGATTGTGTTTAAAGAACCGCTATAAATAATTCCGTCTAAAACAATTAATGGCGTTTCAGCATTTAAAGATCCAATACCACGAATATTGATTGTTGGAGAAGCAGTAGGGTCTCCACCGTCATTAATAACGGTAACACCTGCAACAGTTCCTTGCAATAATTCACCTGCATTGTTATACGTTCTGCTTGAAGTTTCTTTCATAGAAACAGAACCAACAGCGCCTAAAACTTCATTCTTTTTTACACTTCCATATCCCATCACAACTACTTCCTGAAGCTGTTTTACATCAGCTGCCAATTTTACTGTAATCGTTTGTGTGCTTGTTACTTTTACTTCTTGGGTTACATAACCAACGTACGAAAAAAGAAGTGTTGCTTCTGGAGCATTAATTTCCATTTTGAATGTTCCGTCAAAATCTGTTGCTGCAGTTGCGTTCGAACCTTTATCTTTAATTCCAACACCTGGCAACGGCATATTATCATCTCCACCGAAAACAGTTCCAGAAATAATAATTTTATTTTGATCTGCCACTTTTAGGTTTTTCTTAATCACAATATTGTTGCTCACAATTTCGTATCGAAGTGAAGCCCCGCAGATTTTATCCAACGCTTGTTCCAGCGTTACATTGCTTAATTTTAAACTCAGCTTCTGATTCGTATTTACTTGGCTGCTTTCGTACATAAAATGTACATCAACCTGATTTTCTATTTTTTCGAAAATATTTTTTATACTTTCATTTTCGACTTTTAAAGTCACCCTTTTGTTAATGTCAACAGTTCCGGCGTTTACTGTAAGCGTCGCAAAAAACAAAGTCATAAATAGGAAAAATTTCATTCCTACTGCCTTTATGCTTTGAGACTTTTGGGCATACCGCTTTTGTTTTTCAATCATAATTTTTAGATTTAGTTGGGATTGTTTTTGTTTATTAGTTTGCTACGTAGTTTTATTTTTGATACAGTAAAGAATTAATCTATTTTGTAAATTCCTGAGTCCATTTTATACTCGGCGTTGATGATGTTGCACACCAAACCAATAACCTGATCTGCAGGAAGTTCTTTAAAATAGGCGCTTATCTTTAAAGCATTTAGATTTTTGTTTTTGATTTCTATGGAAACATTATAATTGCGGTTGATCGTGGCAACAACTTCTGGAAGAGGTGTTTCTTCAAAAACCATTATATTTTTACGCCAAAGTGAAATCGTATTTACTGGGATATCTTTAAAAGCCTGAAGCTTATTATCATTAGATTTAAATACCACTTTTTGACCAGGAGTGACATATACATTTTCTTCTGTAACAGTCGATTTCACATTTACTTTTCCCGTCAAAACAGAAACTTCTTGTGTCGTCTGTTCTGGATAAGCCTGAACATTAAAACTTGTTCCTAAAACTTTGGTATCCATTTTATTGGTATGAATTATAAAGGGATGTTTTTTGTCTTTGGCTACATCAAAAAAAGCTTCCCCAGACAAATACACTTCTCTTGTATCACCTTTAAACTCCTTTGGATATTTTAAAATACTTCCTGCATTTAACCATATTTGTGTTCCATCACTTAAAGTAATCTGAGCATGTTCTCCTAATTTTGCTGTTAACTGCTTATTTTCAATTGAATTTGATGACTGGTAAAAAAACACCGATAATCCGATTAAGAAAACTAAAGAAGCGGCAACAGCCCAATTTTTATAATGAAGCGCAATAACGTTGTTTGTTTTCTTTATATCTCGTAATTCTTTTTTGAGCTGCGAACGATCAGATTGAATCACTTCCATATTATCAAAAAAATCATCTGTACGATCGTACCATTTATTCCACATTTCTTGTCCTTTCGGAGAATACTTTCCGTCTAAAAAATTTTTGATTTCGTTGTTTTCGTTATTTGAATTTTCAGGCATTATAATTTCTTTATGTCTTTAATAGTATGTCTTAGGAATTGTAGTTTGGGGTAGGCGCTGAAGGTTACGCTTCTGTTAAGAAAAAAGGGAAACCCTTAATTTGAATTTTACGTTTAATTGAATTCGCCCAAATACGTACGCATAAATTTGAGCGCATAAGTAATATGGTATTTTACGGTTTCGATGGAAACGTTTAATTCTTCAGCTATTTCTTTATTCGTGTAATGTTTTACATGACTTAGAATAAAAACTTCTTTTGATTTTTTAGGAAGTAAAGCTGCAGCTTCGTCAACTGCTTTTTGTAATTCGTCATAATAAATAGCATCTTCTGTTGCATTATGACTGGTATAAGCTACTACGTTTTTGTCTAAAACTTCTTGAATGTATTGATCGGTAACTTCATGCGATTTGATATAATCTAATGTCATATAGCGCACCGAAGTATAAATGTAGGCTGCGAAACTTTTCTGGATTACAATCGTTTTGCGTCGTTCCCAAATGGAGGTAAAAACTTCCTGAACAATTTCTTCTGAGATGGCAATAGATTTCATTCTTAAATAAACAAATCGAACAAGAATATCGCGGTATCTAAAATAAAGCTCATCAAAAGCTTTGTCTTTTCCAGATTTTAATAATTCGACAAGTTCTTCGTCTGTAAACTTCTTATACATGATACATTATTTTGATAGGAAAGATCAAATGAGAAGTACCAGCCGAGGTACTTTTTCTGATTTCGTATTGATAATGTTCGTGTTCTTTTAAAAATGACATATACAAAGTGTTGGGTTCTTTTTATATGTCTCCAAAATTAAAGATGAGGGTAGGTCGAAAAGGTTACGTTTACATTAATAAAGCCACCTTAAAACAAAACATATTATTAACATTTAAAACCAAAAGTTAGCTTAAAATAATACGTTGAAGCATTTGCAGTAAAAAAACAAAGAGCTTTTTCCTCTATAACAATCCTTCTCTTATAAAAAGCAGAAAATTGATGTTAGAAAGAGAAAAAAGCTCTTAACAAAAAATTAAAGACAAGGCGAAAAAACGTCTTTAAATAAATCTAATTCTTCTAAAAAAACTGAAAAAATAATTTTCTTCAGTTTCCTTATTATTTTATTCCAGCGTCTAATAATACCGCTAATTGAATACATGGAGAATCGGAACGGTTGCTCCACGCATGATTGGTTCCTCTTTGAATTACAATATCTCCAGCTTGAAGTAAAGTTTCTTCTTCGTCTACAATCAAATAGATTTCTCCAGCCAAAATCACGATATAATCTAAAGTATTAGTCTGATGCATTAACGGATGCGGTTGTCCTTCTGGCGCTACTATTCCTAAATCTTTGTCTGGCGGAATCTGTACATATCGAAAATAACTTCCATTTTTTGGTGTATTCGGAAAAGCAGTGTTTTCAATATAATTTTCCTCAAATTTTGCTGGCGAACTGTCTGTTGTCCAAATATCAGAAATGATTAAACCCGGAAAATGTTCCGAAACATTGGTTACTATATTGTCTTGTTCTATAATCGATTTCCCATTTCGTAAACCTGTTACGATTCTTCTTGGAATTGTTTTCATTTTAATTTTATTAATACGTTGGGTGAAATTACTATTTAACACATAGAAACATAGCTTTTACAAGTCTATAAAGGCGTTTCACTAATTTCAATGCACATAGCTATGTGTTAAAGCTTGCTTTTTTTATAATCTTAAACAAAAACAATAAAAAGCTATGTTTCTATGTGTTTAAATTAAATTTTTGTTCTATTTCAACCAATGAGTTCTTATTCTTTTTTTAATAGGAAACGAAAACCTAACAGATTCTAAAAATCCGTTAGGTTTAACTACTTAACTAACTAATCTAACTTAAACCATTCATTCACTTCGTTTGCTATTGAATCTTTTATTTCAGGATTTTCAAATTCATTTGTTGCAGGATTGTATTGATACTCTTTCTGCCATTTTTTATAATTCGAAGCCACTTTTTCAATCGCATCGCAGATGTAAAAAAGCTCTTCATTGGTCGTAATCGGATGCAGAGACAAACGAACCCAGCCTGGCTTATTGATTTGATTTCTCTCTAATAATTCATTAGTAATTACAGCCGATTTCTTTTCATTGATATTGAACAAATAATGAGCATACGTACTCGCACACGACCAGCCTCCGCGAACTTGAATTCCGAAACGGTCATTTAAAAGTCTTACGATTAAATTGTAATGAATGTCTTCAATCACAAAAGAAACACAGCCGATTCTTTCTACTGTCAAATCTCCCAAAATAGACAAACCTTTTATTTTTTGAAGTCTTGCAAAACAAAGTTCCAACAGTTCTTTTTCTCTGTTTTTAATGTTTGAAACGCCCATTTTTTCTTTTAGTTCCAAAGCCAAAGCTGTTCTAATAACTTGCAGAAAACCCGGTGTTCCTCCGTCTTCGCGAACTTCAATCACATCGCTATAACAATATTTTCCAAGCGGATTGGTCCATTTTACATTTCCGCCACCTGGATTATCTGGAAAATCAGATTGGTAGAGTTTTTCATTAAAAACCAAGACACCGCAAGTTCCTGGTCCGCCTAAAAATTTATGAGGCGAAAAGAATATCGCATCCAATTGTTGTTCTGGATCTTTTGGATGCATATCGATTTTGACATAAGGTGCAGAAGCTGCGAAATCTACAAAACACAATCCGCCGTTTTGATGCATGATTTTAGCCAATTCATGATAAGGTGTGATAATTCCGGTCACATTCGAACAGGCCGTAAACGAACCGATTTTTAAACTTCTATCTGCATATTTTTCTAATGCTCTTGAAAGGGCTTTTGGATCCACTAAATTATTTTCATCAGGAGGAAGAATTACGACTTCGGCATTGGTTTCATACCAAGGAACCTGATTCGAATGATGCTCCATGTGTGTGATGAAAACTACAGGTCTGTCTTCTTCATAAGAAGTTCTCAAACCCATAATGCGCTGTAGTTTTGATAAAGCAGCAGTCATTCCAGTTCCAGTTGTAACGAGAACATCTGACTCATTTGCGTTTACATGTTTTTTAATACTTTCTCTAGCGTACTGATAAGCGTAAGTCGAAGTTTTTCCTGTCTGACTGGAAAGTGAATGCGTATTGGCAATCATTGGACCGATTTTGTTAAGCATAATATCTTCGATCGGAACGTATAATCTTCCGCTGGCCACCCAATCTGCATAAACCAGATTCTGTTCACCATAAACCGATTCAAAAGTATGATCAATTCCTACTGTGTTTTCTCTAAACTTAGAGAAGTAACACTCTAACTCAATTGGTTCTGTTGTTGTCTCAATAGCATTCATTTCCTTATCATTTTAAATTAACTAATATTCTATTATTGTTTTTTATCAAATTTTATTTCCTAAAAGCGATTTTAAAGTCGACTGTAATTCTTCTCCTTGAAGATTTTTAGCTACAATAATTCCGTTTGAATCGACTAAGTAATTGCTCGGAATTGCTCTAATTCCGTATAGTTTTGCAACAGCACTGTTCCAAAAAAGCAAATCCGAAACATGCTGCCATGTTAAATGATCATCTTGAATTCCTTTAATCCAGTTTTCTTTCTTTTTATCTAAAGAGATTCCGATAATGTTGAATCCTTTATCATGAAACTCTTTGTAAGCCGCCACAATATTTGGATTTTCTCTTCGGCAAGGGCCACACCATGAAGCCCAAAAATCGACTAAAGTGTAACCTTTCAGATTTTCATAAAAATGAATTGGTTTTCCCTGCGGATCGTTGGCCGTAAAATCGGGTGCTTTTTTTCCAACCGCTAATCCGTCCAAAACAAGAGCCAAGTCTTTTAGTTCTTTCACGTAAGTGGTATTTTGCAATGTTTTATCTAGCAAAGTGATGTTTTCTCTAATTTGCTCTGGCGATAATCTGTACGACCAATTTCTGTACAACACATAAGCAGCAACAATAGATTTCGGATTTTCTGTAATGAATTTACTGATTTCTATGTCTTTCGATTTTTTGTAAGCCTCAAATAAATCTTGAGAAACAGAGCCTTCAACCACAGAATTGCTGTAATATTTCTTCGGATTTAATTTCACTGTAATCGGTCCTTTTTCAAGAAAAATAAACAACGGACTACTTGCTGTATTAACACTTAAACCATATAAATCTGGTGTTTTAACTTTGGTTTTAAAACTAAAATTCCCGTCTTTCACTTTTACCGAATCGATAGTGGTAAACATTTTATTGTGAAACTTTTGCAGATAAACATATTGTGCAACGGTATCAACAACAGTTCCTTTTAATTGTAAATTATTTTCCTGAGCCTGAATTTGAACAGCTCCAAGAAGTAGCGCAAAACCTAGTAGTATTTTTTTCATTTTATTTTGATTTTTAGTTTAGGATTGGACAAAAGAATTCCTGAGACCAATATGAAAAATGGTCTTTAGACATTATTATTTTAGAAAAAATTATTGGAGAATTTAGTGTCTTTACATTCGAAAGAAGGCAAGACTATTTTCTTCGAAAATTAAATTCAAAAGTTCGTAACTGGCGTATAAAATGGATTCTGTTTTCATTTCAAAAAATAAAAGTTTAGACTTAGATGAACTTATTCAGATTACGAGGAAATCTTTTCTTATCTGTCCCGCAAGACGGGAAGGATTTAGCACCTTATTCGGCAACAGGTTGCTAAGACGTCAATGGGCCTATTCCCTCAGTCTTTCTGGATAAGTATCATTCAGAACTTTTCTGTGGTACAAATATATATATTAATTCTATCAAATTAGTAGTATTTAGTAATATTTTTTAGAAAATAATTTTATGACGGATAAAAATATTTCTTAAATCCTTTTAAAAACAAGGCTTTAGATCCAAAATATATTTTTTGTTTTTTTTAATTTTAAAACAAAAAAGCGCATAAAAAAACTCATTTCGTTTTGGAAATGAGTTTCAAATGTACCGTTTTACCTTATTTGTTTTTTCTCTTTTTAGCACTTTCGGTCTGTAGTTTTACACTGTCTTTTTGTACTCCTTTAGCAGGTGTATAAGTTGAGCCATCTTGTATACTTTCTCCTGGTCCGCTTCCTCTGCCTGCTGTACTTAGAGAATCAGTATTTCCATTGGCAGCAGTTGGAGTTTGTGTGGTTGTAATATTGGTTGAGGTTGTTGCAGTATCTTGAACTGTGGTTGTACTATCTTCGGGAACGATATTGGTTTCGATTTTATCACTATAACCGTCGTTCTTTTTACAAGACGATAATCCCATTAAAACTGCAAAAAGTATGATGTTGAATTTCAATAAAGCTTTCATAATAAATGTTTTAAATATTTCTAAAAGCTAAGTAAGCACTAATAAAACGGTTTATTTTACAGTATTTCTATTAATTCTTATATAACCGTAATTTGAGA
>NZ_DASWYK010000238.1:0-50812 GCF_036405015.1 Flavobacterium sp.
ATTTTGCAGTTGTAACACCACCAGATTGTTCAAGAAATGTTGCTGATATTAGAGTGGATGTGACAGGAGGATATACTCCTTATGCGAAGTATGAAATTATTTCTCCTATAACCAGAGATAATTTTACTTCAGATACATTTACAGGATTGGCTCCAAATGTAAACTACTTATTTAGAGTTACAGATGCAAATGGTTGTTACATTGAGGGTAACTATACAGTAGATCCAGTTGTTCCAATTAATATTGTGAGAACTTCATTTACTAATGTAAGTTGTAATACAGTAAATGGAACTAGTAATAATGGTTCAGCAACTTTTACAGTTTCTGACTTTAGTGCGAGTGGAAATTATACTGTTTCAGTTGCATATAATCCAACAACATTAACACCTGTTACACCAAATGTATCTACTAGTGATATTATAACTTTAAATGGTTTATCAGAAGGAACTTATACAGTAACTGTTGAAGATAATACAACGCATTGTTCACAAAGCGCTTCTGTTACAATTACGATGCCTGCTCCAATTTTGTTTGATGCGGTTGGAAGCAACGTATATTGTACAGAAGATAATTCTACAATTACAATTAGTAATATAACTGGAGGAACTTCAGCTTATTCTTATGCTGCGGTTATAGCAGGTGCAGGTCAGCCAGCTCCAACAGCTTTTACACCAGCTACAGATCCTTTAGTAGTAGATACTGACTTAACAAACCTAGCATGGGATGTTTATATTCAGGATCGTAACTTATGTATTTCTGCACCAGTTCGTGTTAACATTACTCACGATGTGGCTCCTGTTCTTAATATGCCAGCACAGAAATGTTTTGTTGGTGCAGATTTAACAGTAGATCTTGATGCTCTTTCTACAGTTTACGGTGGTAACAAATCATTTACTATTGATGGATTACCAACAAGTTCTACAGCAACATTTACTGCTCCAGGAACTTACAAAATCATCTTAACAGATGATCACGGATGTACTGATGATGTAGAGTATATCATTCAAGAGCAATTAATTGCTAGTGCTGCGATAACACAAGATTTATACTGTGCTCCGAATAATGCATTAATTGATGTTACAATTGCAGGAGGTGTAAGCGATTACACTTATCAAATGTATCATAATGGTGTTGCAGGTCCTGTAACACCAGCTACAGGAAACTTTACGGAAACAGTTACTGCGATTGGAGATTACTATTTTGTAATTACAGATAGTAATACACCATCATGTTCTGTGACAACAAATACTGTAACAGTAACAACTCCAATTGCACCAACAGGTTCAGAAACTCACGTTAATGTAACATGTGAAACGTTAAGTGACGGTAGTTTAACAATAACACCAGCAGGTGGAGTTGGTCCTTATACTTTCGTTCTTTCTCTTGCTACAAATACTACTGGAGATTCAACAGGAATCTATACAGGCTTAACTGCTGGTACATATTCTGTAGTTATTACAGATTCTAAAGGATGTACTTCTCTACCAGTTGATGTAATTATAGATGAACCAGTAGAGCTTACAGCTCCTCATACTATTACACCAAATGCAGGTTGTTATACAACAACAGAAATTGTTGTAACGCCTCAAGGAGGAACACAGCCTTATTACTATAATTTCAATAATAAAGGTTATGTAGAAGGAGCGGATAGAATATCTGTTGCAAATGATGGTTCAATTGCAAATGTTACGTATACAGTAAAAGATGCTAACGGATGTGAAACTCCTGTAGTAACTGTACCAATCGTACCATTGAATAAACCAACAGATTTAACATTTACTCCAACTGCTATTACTTGTATTTCAGGAAATAGTAGCGATGTTACCGTAAGAGCAACAAATGGTGTTGGTCAGTTGAGATTTGAAATTATTGAATTCAATGGAGCTACTCCAGCGGTGCCTTATGCTCCAGTAGTGGTTGCAGATAATACAATTGATGCGGTATTCAATGATCTACCATTTGGAGATTATCTGTTCAGAGTTACAGATAGTAACACATGTTCTTATAATGAGTTATTAACTATCAAAGATGTTATTAGAATAAATGCTGTTGGCCAGCCAGTTGCAGATATGTCTTGTAACACGACAAACGATGGAAAAGTAACATTTACAGTTTCTGGTTTTGCAGGAACATATGACTATTCAATTACTAAAGATGGTGCTCCTTTTGCTTCAGGAACATCGACTTCTAATACTTCAATTGACTTAGATAATTTAGCTTTTGGAGATTACGAAATAACAGTTGTTGATAATATAACAGGTTGTGATGATCAAGCTTCAGCAGAAGTAAAACAACCAACTATTGTTGAAGTTGACTTAGTAGAAAATCTAGATGCAAACTGTAACAGAGGTGCAATAGTAGAGGTTCTTGGAAAAGGAGGAAACCCAGGATATACCTATTCATTTGTTGATGCAACTCTTGCAGGTCCAGGTGCATTTGATCCTGAAACAAGAAGAGAATTAGATCCAACAATTCCTGCTTGGCATATTTATGCTAGAGACATTAACGGATGTACTTCTGATCCTTTACTTGTAAATATTACAACTAGTCCACTGCCAGCTGGATTTACAGCGACAGCGACATCTCAATGTCCTGATACAAACGGAAACTACGAAATCGTAGTTACTCCAGGAACAATAGGAATGGCACCTTTCGAATATAGTATTGGTGGAGGTTTCCAATCAGAACTTACATTTACTGTAAACGTACCTAAAACGTATGATTTAATAGTGAGAGACCGTTTTGGTTGTACAACTACATTCCCAGCTGAAATTACTATTTTACAGCCAGTAAAATTAGATGTCAAAAAAGATATCCAACCAAGTTGTACAGATGGAGACGGACAAGTTACTGCATCAGCAACAGGAGGTACAGGTAACTTCAGTTATACGCTTGACGGAGGATTAACTATAATGACGACTCCAGCGGTATTTAATGCTGTAGGATCAGGTCCTCACACCATTGTTGTAACAGATTTAGGAACACCTAATAACTGTACAGATGTTGTAACATTCGAATTGGAAAAGGCAACTATAGTTACTGGATTTAAAGCAGATCCAACTCCAGTAACATGTAACGGAGGAAGCGATGGAACAATTATCGCTAGTATGGATCCAACAAGTCCTGGGGTAAATGACAATCCGAAATACATGTACAGTATCAACGGAAGAACTCCACAAGAAAGTCCAGTATTTACAGGATTAACTGAAGGATATTACGATGTGTCTGTTGTTTCAGGAAGAAATTGCCCTGCTCAAGTTAGAGTTTATGTTAGTGAGCCGGATTTAATTAGAGTACCAGATCCAGCAGTTGTTCAATACGGTTGTACATCTGAAAACAATAGTAATGGCGCAACAATTACGGTAACTGGTGTAACGGGTGGTAATGGAACATATCCAAACTACGAGTTTATCAGAAATGGAGTTGTTCTTTACAAAGGTCCTCGTAACGTATTTACAGAAACAGATCTTTTAGGAGGAAACTATGTTGTAAATGTTTACGATGAAAATAATTGTGTGGGAACAGTTGTAGTTACTCAGCCAGTAAATCCATACATTAATTTAGATAATGTAGCTATTAGAGTTACAGAAGAGATTACTTGTAATAATGCTGAAGATATAGTTGTTGAGGTAGTTACTACTCCAGCAGTAAATCCAGTTTTAGATTTCGCAATTACAGATGCAGACGGAAACGCTGTAGCGGGTAATCCAAGTAACCAAACGGGTATATTCGTTGATTTACCAATTGGAAATTATATTGTTACCGTTACAAACCCAGCAACAGGATGTACTGTTAGAACTGTTCATTATGTGAATAACCCTAACACTTTCGAAATTAAAGCTGTAGCTACTAACAAAAAGATCTGTTTTGGAACTTCTGACGGAAGCGTTGAATTAACTTTCATAGATAATCAACCAACGCCTTCAAATGAAGCAGGAATATTCGATTACACTATTACTAGTTCAAATGGATATTCACTTCCTCTTACGAGATCATCAAATGCAGGACCAGTTGTAATATCTAATCTTCGTGCAGGTGAGTATCACGTAACAGCAACTTTAGTTGGAAAACCATATTGTACAGTTACAACGATGTTTACAATTGTACAGCCGGTTAATGCTTTAGCGGTAACTGCTGTTAAGTCTGATATTACTTGTGTAAGTGGTAACGGAGACGGAGCTATTTATGCAACTGCTACAGGTGGATGGGATAATGATTATGAGTATCAATTATATAATAATGATACAAATAGTATAGTTGCAGACTTCTCTACTAAATTTGAATTTACTGCTTTAACAGAAGGAAATTACACAGTTACAGTAAGAGACGGTGGAAATTGTACAAGTACAACAACGATCCAATTAAGAAATCCTGATCCGATTCAGTTTACAGCTGCTGCTGATTCGCCAATGTTATTGTGTTATGATGATGACGGAGGAATAATTATAGCGTCACAGCCAACAGGTGGTCAAGGAAGCAACTACATGTATACATTAAAAGTAGTTTCAGACAACCCAGTAAGCATAATAGGGCCAACATCTGATCCTGTGTTTACAGGATTAAGAGCCGGAAGATACACTGTAACAGTAACAGATGGATATAGCTGTGAGGCTGTTTCAAATGAAATTGTAATTGAGGAGCCAACGCTTGTTAAAGCTACTTTAGCAGTAACTAGACAACAGACTTGTACAACTCTTACACAGTTAACAATTAGTGCTGTTGGAGGTACTCCACCATATACTTACAGTGTAGATGGATTTAGTAATTTAGGACAGTTTAATTCTTCTATTTCTTTTGACGTACCAGTTGGAGTTTACAGCTATTACGTAAAAGATGCTAATGGATGTACATCTTATTTAACTGAAGAAAGAAATGTAGAACCACTAGAGCCGCTAAATCTGAAAATTGATGTTTCTGCTGCTGTAGTGAAATGTAAGGATGATGAAACAGCTTCTATATACGCTGATGCTATTGGCGGATTAGGAAATTATGTTTACTCATTATTAAATAATTCTGGAACAGTTATCAGAGGAGATCAGGCAAACGGTACGTTTGAAAATTTACCTGATGGTGTATACAGAGTAAAAGTAGTTAGTGGTGATTGTGATTATACAAGTGACGATGTTACTATCAAAGAACCAGATACTCCATTCCAAGCAAGAATTGAGACTAAAGATGCTACTTGTTTCGGATCTAGTAATGGTGAGTTAGAGATTATTGCTTCTGGTGGTACAGGTAAAATTCAGTACGCTATTTCGCCAGAATTGGACAGATATGATTCAATTAATATTTTCAAAAATTTAGCTCCTGGACCGTATACAGCTGTAGCAACAGATGAGAACGGATGTCATGAGATCTTTGAATTTGTTATTAATCAGCCAACTGTATTAAAAGCTACAGAATTAGTTGATTCAATGATTCCAGAAAGCTGTTCAGGTGAGAAAGATGGAGTATTGTTTATTGAAGTTGTAGATGGTTCTGGTACAGCGCCATACAAAGCAAGTATTGATAACGAAGAAGGACCATTCGTTGATCCAGATATTGACCCATTAACATTTAGTTTTACAGGTCTAGCTGGAGGTCAGCATACGATTTACATCAAAGATGCTAACGATTGTATCATTTCATTCGTAAGTAATTCTATGCCAGTACCAGTGAAATTAGATCCTAAGATCGGTGTGGATTACGATTGTGAAAACGATCTTCCTGTAAATGCAATTACAGTTACGGTAGATTCAACTTTCCCTGAGGCTAGAAAAGGTGAAATTGTTTATACCTTAATATCTGGTGGAAATACAGTGAAAGTTCAAACAGGAGATAACATATTTAGAAATCTGGTTTCAGGTGACTACAGTGTTAGAGCAAGTATTGATGACTGTGAAAAAGAATCTAATACAGTTCACGTTGATCAAGTTGATCCGTTGAATTTAATAGATGTAACTCAGCAAACAACAACTATTAATACAATCACAGTGAAAGCTTCTGGAGGTATTGCTCCTTATGAGTACAGTTTCGCTGGAGAACCATTCTCATCATCTAACACTTATAGAATTTATAAGTCAGGTATTTACCAAGTAATTGTTAGAGATAAAAATGGATGTACGTTTGAAATACCTGTTGAAGGTACGTTCCATGACTTCTGTCTACCGAACTACTTTACACCAAACGGTGGAAATGGTAATACGACTATTGGTCCAGATTGTGGTGCATTGGCTTACAAAGATCTAACATTCGATGTTTACGACAGATACGGTCGTGTAGTTGGTAAATATAAAGTTGGAGGAAAATGGGATGGTAGATACAACGGAAACGAATTACCAACAGGAGATTACTGGTATGTTCTTAAACTGAATGATCCTAAAGATCCTAGAGAGTTTGTTGGACATTTCACATTATACAGATAACAAAATTATAGCCCCAATGATGTTATCTAAAAAAATTATTACAATGAAAAAGCTTATTTTATCCTTAGTACTCATGGCTGTAACAACAAGTTACAGCCAAGAGTTAAACCTACCGGTGTTTACACAGTATTTAGCTGATAACCCTTTTATTCTTTCGCCAGCTTATGCAGGTATTGGAGATAACCTCCGAATTAGAGCCAATGGTTTAACACAGTGGGTCGGAATTAAAGATGCACCAGACAACCAATCATTGTATGCAGATTTTCGTGTCCTAGATCGTTCGGGAGTTGGTATTTCGTTATACAACGATAGTAACGGTAACACCAGACAAACAGGAGCAAAGATTTCGTTTGCACACCACTTAATTTTAGATTATTATTCAGAAAAATATCTATCATTTGGTATCTCGTATAACTTAAATACCTTTCGTTTAGAAACAGGTAATTTTGAAGGAGTAGGAGGCGGTCTTGACCCTTCGATAACAGATAATCGTCAAACTTCAAATAATAACTTTGATATTAGTGCTTTGTATCGTCAAAAAGGATTTTTCTTAAGTTTCAACGCCAACAACGTATTAAAGAAAAATTTGACGAAGGATAGAACAAACGAACCAGATTTGCTTTCTAACTTTCAGGTATATTCTGGATTTACTTTTAGAGATGGTGAAAACAGACGAATTGAATACGAACCATCGGTGTTCTTACAATATTTTGCAAGTGACCAGCGTTCTACAACCGATTTTAACTTTAAGTACAGACGTTATAACCGTTACGAAGATTACTACTGGATTGGAGTTTCGTATCGTTTCTTAAACGACCAGTTTCCAAAACCTTTAGCAGCTGGGCCAATGGCTGGTTTTATGAAATCAAAATTCTATTTTGCTTATTCTTACCAGTTGATGTTTAACGGACTTGGAACTTATAACTCAGGAACGCATTCTATCACTATCGGATTTGATTTTTTACAATCGATCAGTAACTGTCCTTGTACACAAGGTCCGGTTCATGATTAAGGAGTCTTAAAAAGATGATTTAAGGCCTCAAAAAGGCAAATAATATAAAGCGAGTCGCAACATTAGGTGTTTTTACCGCAATAATTTGAAATAAAACTTCAATAACATTAAATTTGAGTCTTATCGTTTTGTTTTTCAAAAAGGTATAAATCGAATTTGATCATGAAAACAAAATTTTCACTTTATGCGAAACACATAGTATTGTGCCTCGCTTTTTTATTTCTGCCGTATGCATTTACGACAACAAATACTTTTTTTTCATTACCCAATTTGTACACCAATGCGCATGACAGAATTTATTTCTTTATCTACTTTGCGCTGCTTTGTTTCTTTTATTTCAACTATTATTATTTAATCCCAAAGCTATATTTCTCAGAGAAGAAAGTTTTGTATTACGTAACCATAATCATTTTTCTTTTATTCTTTCTCTGGATCTCAACCGTTTTAGATCATCCAAGTCGGAATTTCTTAGATTTTGAATACCATTCGGGAAAATTTCCTAGTCATCCCGTACCATTTCACGGAAAATTTCCGCCACTTCCGCATGGTACTCACCCAATGCCTTTCGGATTCAACGGAGGCCCACCAACACAATACAATCACACCATTCTTGTGTATTTGATCGGAGTAGTGACAAGTTTGCTTTTTGCTATTTCGGGAAGATTACAAAGTGTCGAAAAAGAAAAAGTAAAATCAGAACTGGCATTTTTAAAGGCGCAGATTAACCCGCATTTTTTGTTTAATACCTTAAACAGTATTTATGCACTTGCTTTAAAAAAAGACGACAAAACTCCCGATGCCGTAGTTCAGTTATCAGAACTCATGCGCTATATTATGACCAATTCTAATGATGAGGTTATCGATTTAACAAAAGAAATCAATTACATTAATAATTTTGTTTCGCTACAAAAAACACGTTTAGGAAACACCGTTGGCATCCACTATTCGGTAATAGGAAGTACTTTTGGTAAAGTGGTCACTCCGCTTATCTTAATTTCTTTTATTGAAAATGCATTCAAATACGGAGTTAATCCAGACCAAACTTCAGAAATCTATATTAAAATAGATATTGAAGAAGAAATCTTAACTTTATACGTTTCTAATAAAAAGACTTTCTCTGTTCAGTCAGAGTCAGGCATTGGTTTACAAAATACAATCGAAAGATTAAAATTGGTATATCCTAATAAACACGCCTTGATGATTGAAGATTCGGAAGAGAAATACGTTGTAAATTTGAGCATTAAAATTCAATGATAAAAGCAATTGCATTAGATGATGAGCCGCTGGCATTAGAAATCCTTCAGAGTTTATGTGAAACGATTGATTACATCGAACTCAGAAAAACGTTTACGAAATCTGATGAAGCATTCAAATACCTAAAAAAATATCCAGTCGATTTATTGTTTCTGGATATCAATATGCCATCCATTTCTGGATTGGATTTCTACAAAAAATTACCACACAAAACCATGGTAATTTTTACTACTGCCTATTCTGAATTTGCTGTAGAAGGTTTCACGCTAAGTGCAACAGATTATTTATTAAAACCAATTTCACTTGCTAGATTTCAGCAGGCTACAGAAAAGGCTTTTACACAATGGAAATTGCAAAACCAGAATATCGAACAGCAATATCTTTTTATTCGTGCCGATTACAGTCTTAATAAAATTTTGTTTTCAGACATTTTGTACATAGAAGGTCTAGATGATTATCTAAAAATTCATATTCGAGATCAAAAAACAGTTGTGGCTCGTATGACCTTAAAAGCAATTCTTCAAAAATTGCCAGAGACAGAATTTATTCGTGTACATCGTTCGTTTATCGTCCCTGTTAGTAAAGTATCTAAAATCAGAAATAAAATCATATATATTGAACAGGCCGAAATTCCAATTAGTGCCAGTTACGAAGAAGCTTTTTTTACACTTTTTGAAGGAAAGTAACTCAGATTTAGATTAAGAAATTTACTGCAAAAAAAAATATTTCATCCGTTTACCTCATAAATAATAACGTTTACCTCAAACTTTTTACAACGCCTCAATTTCCAATAATTTTACTTCAAAATAGCTGTTAATCATTTCATTGAATAACATTTAAAAAAGCAAAAAAATGGAAAGAAAAGAGTTTTTAAGAGGTTTGGGATTAGTAGGAATTGGTACTTTGGCAATTCCAATCATAAACTCATGTAGCAAGGATAGTGATTCATCTGAATCATCAACAGGAACCGATTCAAGTTCTGGTTCTGGATCTTCTTCAAGCAGTTGTTCCGTAACACCATCAGAAACTGCAGGTCCGTTTCCAACAATCTCACCATCATCTTTAGTAAAATCAAATATTGTGATGGATAGAACGGGTGTAGGTTTTACTATAAAAATCACGATTAAAAACACAAAAGCAAATTGTGCAGTTTTAAAAGATGCAATTGTAGACATTTGGCACTGCGACAAAGACGGTTATTATTCTGAATATGGCGGAACGGGGATGCAATCGGTAAATTACACGTCAGTTCACTTTTTAAGAGGAAGACAAACTACAGACGAAAATGGTTTGGTAACCTTTACATCCATTTTTCCCGGATGGTATTCAGGGCGCGCAACACATGTTCATGTTCACATTTACAATGCAAGCGGAACTTCTTTGTTGGTAACACAAATTGCTTTTCCAGAAGGAACAAACAGCGCAGTTGCTACAGTAAACGCATCTAGTGCAAATGGTTACACAAAAGGAATGTCGGGTTACACTTATAATGCATCAGACAATGTTTTTTCAGATTCAGTTGCAAACGAATTAGGAACCGTAACCGGAAGTATCAGCGAAGGGTATGTTTTAACACATACGATCAACGTGGCAAGTTAATTTTTAAAGAATAGTTTATCATGATAGCGCAGATTCCAACCCAAATTTATAAGTCAGATTCAAGAGGTGTTTTCAATTCAGGAAAGCACAATTGTTTTGCTACTTTTAATTTTGAACAGTATCAGGATTTGTCCCGAAATGCATTTGGATCTTTTAAGATTTTAAACGAAGTAATACTGGCGCCACAACAGCGCATTACACGATTTGTAAATTCAAAAACAAATGTGATCCTTTTGCCTTTGTTCGGCGGAATAGAATATAAAGATAATATTGGAAATGAAGAATTTCTAAGAGTTGATGAAATACGAGTTTTGGCTGCTGATGACGAATTAAAAGTTGAAATCTTTAATCCGTACGAAAGTGAAAATGTGAGTTATTTGGAACTAGAGTTTCACATGGGAAAACAGTATTACAAAAACTATTTTCAGCAATACAAATTCGATTTTAATAAACATAACAAACTACATTCTTTATTTGAAGTAGAAAGAGCACTCGGATTTATCGGAATATACGACGGAAGAAAAACAGGTTCTTTTAAGTTGAGAAATTCTAAAAATGGCGTTTTTGTATTTGTACTCAACGGTGCTTTTGAAGTAGAAGATCGTCTTTTGGAGGCAAAAGACGGTTTAGCTTTAAAAGAAACCAATAAAATTGAATGGGAAGCGCTATCAGAAAATGCAATTTTGATTGTAATCGAAGTTCCATTAAAATCACTTGATGCATGAAAATAACTAAAATAAAACTGGCTTATCGTATCGTGATAGATAAATCGTCTGCGTTTTTGTGGGATAAATATGTTTTTGAAGATACTTTCAAAGAATATCAAATGCAAAGCCAGCAGTTTAATTCTGAAGCAAACAAAAAAAATACGTTTAGGGAATTAATAAGCGAAAACGAAAAAGCCGCTCAACTTCATTTTCTAACGGGAATTGCTGCGAGTGGATATGTCGAACAATTAAAAGGAAATTTTCATCGCGTTACAGATGTTTTGGGTAACAATTATTTTCCTTTTATCAATTATCAGTTAGATATTATAAATACAGATGTAACAGATAGCAGCAAACATAAAATCGGAATCACATTTTATTCGCCCTTATTAAATTATTTCGGAATTATAGAAGGAAATTATCTGGTTTCTAAAAATACAGAAAGCAAAAACGAATACGAAACCCTTATGTTTCCTGTTCAGGATAATTTGTCTATTTGTTATATTCAGACAGAAGACTAATTACAACTTCCAGAAACAAAAAATAAACTAGATTCATTTTTTGCCTTTTCTGTTTTTCTGTTAACAGAAAAGGTTTTTTTATGTGTGATAGATATTGAATTACTATTCTAAAATTGTTTTTATTCTTAAATAAAGCAATTTTTTTGTAAATTTATAACGTTTTCGTTCTTTTTCCTGCTTCTTTTTTAGTTTATTCGAATTTATTACTTGCCTAAAAGTCCTATATTTGTTTTTCTTTCTAAAAAAACTAAAAAATTATCTAGATGAAAACTTTAAACGATTTCGATTTTAAAAATAAAAAAGCAATTATCCGTGTAGACTTTAATGTGCCGTTGGATGAGAATTTTAATGTAACTGATACCACACGTATTGAAGCAGCAAAGCCTACAATTGATGCTATTTTAGCTCAAGGCGGAAGTGTCATCTTAATGTCGCACTTAGGAAGACCAAAAGGTGCTGAAGAAAAATATTCTTTAAAACATATTTTAAAAACAGCTTCTGAAATTTTAGGAGTTGAGGTTAAGTTTGCTGAAAACTGTGTTGGAGAACCAGCTCAGACAGCTGCTAAAAACTTACAACCAGGTGAGGTTTTATTATTAGAAAATTTACGTTTCCACGCTGAAGAAGAAGCAGGAGATGTAGCTTTCGCTAAAGAATTGGCTTCTCTTGGAGATATCTATGTAAACGATGCATTTGGTACAGCTCACAGAGCGCACGCTTCGACTACAATCATTGCACAGTTTTTCGAAGGCAAAAAATGTTTCGGAACATTATTAGCAAAAGAAATTGACAGTTTAAATAAAGTGCTTAAAAACAGTGAAAAACCTGTAACAGCTGTTCTTGGTGGTTCTAAAGTTTCGTCTAAAATCACGGTTATCGAAAATATCTTAGATAAAGTAGATCACATGATTATTGGTGGAGGTATGACTTTTACTTTCATTAAAGCGCAAGGCGGAAAAATTGGTGAGTCTATCTGTGAAGATGATAAATTAGATTTGGCTTTAGAAATCTTAAGATTAGCAAAAGAAAAAGGAGTACAAGTTCATATTCCGGTTGATGTTATCGCTGCAGACGATTTCTCAAACACAGCAAATACTCAGGTTGTAGATGTAACTGCAATTCCTGATGGATGGCAAGGTTTAGATGCAGGTCCAAAATCTAGAGAAAACTTCAAAAAAGTAATTTTAGAATCAAAAACAATTCTTTGGAATGGTCCATTAGGAGTTTTTGAAATGGAAACTTTCTCTAAAGGAACAATTGCATTAGGAGATTATATCGCAGAAGCTACAGCAAATGGAGCATTTTCATTAGTTGGTGGTGGAGATTCTGTTGCTGCAGTAAAACAATTCGGATTTGAAGATAAAATGAGCTATGTTTCTACTGGTGGTGGGGCAATGCTAGAAATGTTAGAAGGAAGAATTTTACCTGGAATCGCTGCGATTTTAGACTAAAATATCACAATTAACATTTTTTTAAACACTTTTTTTCAATAAAGGGCTTATGTTTGCAAAAATACAACTCTCGTAATTGTTTGAATTACAGAATTTTAAAATAATGTTATATGATTGTAAAGAAAATATCCTTAGTGGTGACAGCTTTATTCTCTTTATCGATGTTCGCGCAGGAATCTGCAGAATTTCCAAAAGAGATTAAGCAAGACATTAAGTTGTCGTATTTAGATTCTATTAAAAGCACATTCAAAAAAAACAATCTGGCTACAAAAGTCGATAGTTTATGGATGAATGAATTAGTAAGTCTCGATATTTATGATGATTTAACTAAAGACATACAAACCATCAACAAGGATGTAACTGTCGATGAAGAATTGCCAACCGAATTGCTAAAACAGCGTTTAGTGGCGATGAATCAAAAGTCACCTTTTGAAATTGAATACAATCAAGGTCTAGAAAATATAATAAAGTCATTTCTTAAGAACCGTAAAAAATCGTTTTCTCGATTAATGGCTTTATCAGAATATTATTTCCCAATGTTTGAGGACGCTTTTGCCAAACAAAATGTTCCTTTGGAAATAAAATATTTAGCTGTTGTAGAATCTGCTTTAAATCCTAAAGCAGTTTCTAGAATGGGCGCCACGGGTCTCTGGCAGTTTATGTATGGAACCGGAAAACAATACGCTTTAAAAATTGATTCTTATATCGACGAAAGAAGCGATCCTCTTAAAGCTACAGCCGCAGCTTCAGAATACATGAGCAAAATGTTTAATATTTTTGGAGATTGGGAACTGGTTTTAGCTTCTTACAATTCAGGACCAGGAAATGTTACCAAAGCGATTCGTCGTTCTGGAGGAAAAACAAAATACTGGGACATTCGTAATTATCTTCCAAAAGAAACACAAGGTTATGTTCCGGCTTTCTTAGCTACAATGTATCTTTTTGAATATCATAAAGAACACGGAATTAATCCAGAAAGGGCAGTGGTTAAAAACTTTGAAACCGATACTGTTTGTGTAAAAAATCAAATGTCTTTTAAGCAAATTGCTGATTTACTAGACATGCCACAATCTCAGATTCAACTTTTAAATCCATCTTACAAAATGAATGTTGTTCCTTTTTATCAAGGAGAACAACATTTTATCAGACTTCCAAAAGACAAAATAGCCACTTTTGTTTCCAACGAAGAACAGATTTATGCATACGTAAAACACGATTCTGAAATTAGTACGACTTCATCGAGATTGGCTGCTAAATATGCTCCAAAAGCTAAACCAGCATCTGCAAGACCTGCAACAATCAATAATAACGATTTTGAGTTCTATAAAGTTAGAAAAGGAGATAACTTAGGAGCAATTGCTTCTAAATACAATGTAAGTATCGGCGAACTTAAAAAATGGAATAATCTTAAAACAAATGCGGTTGCTATTGGAAGAAGTCTGAAAATTAAAACTGATGACGAAACTCCTGTTAAAACAGCTCCTGTTGTTGATAAAAGAGAAGAAGCTATCGCTTCTGCAGATGAAAAAACAAAACCAACAGCGGTCGATATGGACTATGTTGTAGTAGCTGGTGATAATTTAGGTAGCATTGCAAAGAAATTCGGTACGACTATTGCGGAGTTAAAAGAACTTAACGATTTAACTTCAAATAACATTGGTTTAGGAAAAACACTTATTATTTCTAAAGCAGCAATAGTTATAGAAGAGCCGGCTTCAACAGCAATTGCATCAAACTCGGTTGATTCATTCAAGAAAAAAGCACTTTCTAAAAACGTTAGCGAAGATTATTACGTTAAAAAAGGAGATTCTTTATACAGCATTTCTAAAAAATATCCTGGAGTAACAATTTCAGATATTAAAAAATGGAATGGTATTAAAGATGAAGATATTAAACCGGGAATGAAACTTAAAATAAACGGATAATAGAATAATCTTATTAAATTTGGGTTTTATTTCATAAATTAAAAAAATGAATAAAACCCATTTTTTATTGCTATTACTTCCGTTTTTGCTGATTTCCTGTTTTAAAGGAGAAAAACAAAATGAATCAGTTTCTGGAAAAACCAATACAATTTCTATCATTATTGATGATCAGTTATGGTATGGTGAGGTAGGAGATAGTATTCGAAATAAATTTGCTTCTCCGGTTCTTGGACTTACTCAAGAAGAACCGCTTTTTACCATTAATCAATATCCTGCCCGATTACTTGAAGGGTTTGTAACCGACAGCCGAAGCATTATTGTAGTTAAAAAAGCTGCAACAGATAAGTTTGAGGTTATTCATAATAAAGCACTTCCACACAATACATTTCGTATTTACGGAAAATCTGTAGACGATATTATTTGCAGTATCGAATTGAATTCGCCTGAAATAATACGACAAATTCGCAATGCCGAAATCCAGAAAATACAGGAAGACAACAGCAAATCATTGTTGAATCCTGCAATCATTAAAAATAAGTTCCACATCGATCTTCAGATTCCGACTGGATATGAATATATGCTACATAAAAAGAATTTTATATGGCTGAAAAAAGAAATCATCAGTGGAAATACCAGCTTATTGGTCTACCAGATTCCACTTCATAAATTTGAAAAGAAAAAAGATGTCGTAAACTCAATTGTACACATGCGAGACTCTGTTGGACGTTACATTAAAGGACGCGAACCCAATACGCCTATGATTACAAGTGATGCTTATGCTCCTTATTTTTCAAAAGTGATATTAGACAACAAAGACGCTTTCGAAACAAAAGGAACCTGGGAACTCAAAAACGATTTTATGGCAGGTCCCTTCATCAATTATGCAATTGTAGATAAAGCCTATAGCCGACTTTTGGTTATAGAAGGATTTTGTTATTCACCGTCCAATCAAGAACGCGATCTTATGTTAGAGTTGGAAGCCATTATCAAATCAGTAAAAGTAGATAAGAGGTAAATTTGGAAGTTATAAGTTAAGAGTTATAAGTTAAGAGTTATGTGCTAGAGTTTTGAAATTCTCTGCGCCCTTAGCCTTCTTCTAAAGTTTAATAATTTTCTTTGCGAAAAATCCTCTGCGATCTCTGCGTTACAATTCCTGTAAATTTTTGCACATTTTAGGTTTCAAGTTCTTGCGCCCTTAGCCTTCTTCTAAAGTTTAATAATTTCCTTTGCGAAAATCCTCCGCGATCTCTGCATTACAATTCCTATAAATTTTTTTTACGTTTCAATTTTTAGATTCTCTGCAATCTTCACGCTATGTGAATTGTTTTTTTATCATTTCGATTATAAAATATAGCCCAAGGTTTCAACCTTGGGTACCTCACGTTTGACATCTAAAAATATTGTAATATTCACACATACATTCCCCAAGGTTAAAACCTTGGGCTATGGCTGAAGATACCGAATAATTCTCCACGAACTTTGCCTTTTTATAAAAGAATAACAGCGTTCTCCACGCAAATTCCTTCGCTCTCGACATAGTTTCAGGCCAACGCATATAAAACACCTTAAAAAGCCTTAAAACAGCACTATTTCGATTATAAAACATAGCCCAAGGTTTCAACCTTGGGCTATGAACGTACCGAATAGTTCTCTGTGCCCTTAGCCTTCTTCTAAAGTTTAATAATTTCCTTTGCGAAAATTCTCCGCGACCTCTGCGTTACAATTCCTATAATTTTTATCACATTTCAGATTTCAAGTTCTCTGCGACCTCCGTGTTACAATTCATTATGTATCGTTTCAAGTTGAATATTAATAAAGTTTGAAGAGAACATGTCATCTTAAACCTGAAACAAAATAATTTTCGTATTTTTATTCATAACAAACATCAAAACAAATAGTTATGAAAAAATTAACCGCAGCATTAGTACTAACAACCCTATGCTTTATTTCGTGTAAAAAAGAAGTAAAAACCGAAACCACAACAGCAACAGATTCTCTAGCTGTTAAAACCGAAGAACCACTTATTGAAGAACCATTAGATTCTGCCGCACAAATGAAAGCTTGGCAGGAATATGCAACCCCAGGAAATCCACATAAAATGATGGCAGACGAAGTTGGAACTTGGAATTGCGATATGACGTTCTGGTCTGAAGCAAACGGAAAACCAGAAAAAGCAACTTCAACCGCAGTAATCAGAATGATTTTAGGAGGGCGTTATCAGGAAGCCGATTATAAAGGAACGATGATGGGACAACCATTTGAAGGAAAAAGCACTTTGGCTTACAACAATGCCAGCGAAGAATATACCACAACATTCATAGACAATATGGGAACCGGAATGATGGTTGCGATGGGAAAATACGACGAAAGTAAAAAAAGCATGGAGCTAAAAGGCGAAATGGTAAATCCGGTAAACGGCAAAAAAACACCTTATCGTGAAGTCTACACCATTGTAGATCCAAAAACGAGAAAAATGGAGATGTACGATACAAAAGACGGCTCTGAATACAAAAGCATGGAAATTGTAATGACGAAAAAATAGTTTTTTTTAGAGGTGCAAAGGGACAAAGGGACAAAGGGACAAAGTTGCAAAGTTGCAAAGTGCCAAACTAACAAAGCAACAGAGGTTTGTTATTCTGATGAAGAAAGAATCACACCAGTATTTTCGCAAAGAAAACTGACTATAGTTTAAAAAACTTTGTGTCTTTGCGTCTTTGTGGCAAGAACTTTATAATTAAGAATTTAGATTTTTCTTTTTAAGCTGTTTTAGCTTTTCTTTTAATGCTTTATTTTCTTTTTTTAAAAGTTCTATGTGTTCTAGTATAAAATGCGGAATAGTAAATTGTAGCATTTTTGGAACTTCGTTTTTAGGATCTGTGTCGGGATCTGGTTCGTAGATTTCTTCTTTGTTGACTCCAAGTTCTTTGGCAATTTTTTGCCATTCGAGTTCTGTTATTTTCTTATGGCCGTTTTCGCGACGGCTGTAGTTAGACTGCGTCATGCCAATTAAATCTGCGAGTTCCTCTTGAGAAATACCTTTGGCCAAACGGGCATTGGTTAGTTTTACCTTACTCATTTTTGATTTCGTTTAAGAGTTAATAAATTGACTTTTCAAAACTTTTAGCACTATGCTTAGTTTCCTTTTTTGAAACTAAAAAAACAAACCTTTGCCATATCTCAAATGAGAAGCAAAGGTTTGTTATGTTAATCTATAGCTTTCCAACTGATATTATTTTCTCCTGAAGATCCACCAAAACCTCGAAGTTGTCCAGATCCTCCAACTGCGCTATATACATTAGCCATAAAATAATAATTTTTATTAGCTCCTGACGTATTATTTATGATTATTGAACCTGTTAATATATTGAAAGGGCTGTTTGGAGGTAATACTCCGCTAGCAATTTTTCCACCAATTAGATCAGCAGAATAATTTAAAGTAGTGTTGCTGTCACTAAAGGATGTATTTACCCACCAACTTTCTGTTGGAGTAGTCCAATATGTTCCATTTACAACATCTTTATTTATGAGCATAGTTATAGATAATAACCATTTACCAGCAGGTAAAGTTATTGTTGTTCCTGTATTATACCATTTGTTTAGTTGATTATAAGATATATATGCCCCAGCTCCGAAATTTTGAGCAAAGAAAACGTCAAGCGTTTGTGCTTTCCACGTTCCAACGCCATTGGCATCCGAAGTTAATATAAAGTTGTTTCCTTCAGTTCCATCTTTTAATTGAATGGCACCAGTCGTTGTTCCATTGTTAAGGATGACTTTAGGGTTAGTTCCTCCTGTTGGAACTGTAGTTGTTCCCAAGAGTAATTTTCCTGCCGAGGTGACCCTTAATCTTTCCGTATTATTAGTTCGAATTGGAAAATCTACGGCATCTGTAGTTCCAATAAAATTACTTGTAGTAGTATTCGCATTTCCTTGTAATCCCCATCCAGTTGTTTGTATCATTTTCCAAGAAGTACCATCATTGCTATATTCACCTGGCTTAACTTGAGTTGTGCCGCTTCCTGCGGTAGCAGTATTGTATATGTGCATACCTGCAACATTTGTACTTAAAGGTAAAGAACTGGTTGTACTGATTAAGGAAACTTGAGGCAATAACAATCCCTTAGAACTTGTACCATTTGTATTATTTAAATCTAGTACAGCATCTTTGTTTGGATTATTATTAGGAACACCGATTTGTGCATATGTATTGCTTAATGTTAGATATGCTAATATTAAGGCAGTTTTAAATATTTTTTTCATTTTTTCTTTTATACAGTTTTGAACTACATTAATTGATTCTTTGTACCATAAAACCATTTTCAGCCCATCCTCCTCCAAAATTAGAGAGCGTACCAGTTGCGTTTACAGAATCAATGTCTCCCGCAACGTAGTAATAGGTTTTATTTGCTCCACTTGTATTGTTTATAATTACTGTTCCAGTTAATAATGCATAAAATGAATTGGAAGGAAGTAAACCACTAATTAGAGTTGATCTCGATACAATATCTGGAGATACAGCAATAATAGCGCTGTTGTCACTAAATGAAGTCCTTACCCACCAGGTTTCATTTGCTGCTGTCCAACTTCTTTTCGACAGTAATGTGTTAACTGTAACCATCCATTTTCCTGTTGGTAATACTATGCTTGTGTTCGTATAGACCCAACGTGGTGTGTTGGTCGCTGGCAAACTAATTCCTGCTGATGATGGATCTATGAATAAAACTTCTACAGCTTGATCTTTCCAGCTTCCTACTCCATTTGCATCGGAAATCAAAACACGTTTAGTGCTCTCTGTGCCATCTTTTATTTGAATCGCTCCTTTTGTCGTTCCATTATTAATAATCATTCGGCTATTTGTTCCTCCTGTGGGGGTTACGGTACTTCCTATTAATAATTGTCCAGCACTAGTTACTCTCATTCTTTCAGTATTATTGGTACGTACAGGAAAGTCAACAGTGGTAGTATTACCAATAAAATTTGCAGTTACATCTGTTGCTCCTGTACCTGTGATTTCCCAATCTGCTGATACTTCTGTCCATTTGGTGCCATCGTTGTAATACATTCCTGGTATCACTCGTGTTGCACCACTTCCAGCTGTTGCGGTGTTATATACTTTCATGCCTTGTACATGGGCAGTCATTGGCAAGGGACTATTGGTTGCTGTTAAGGCGACTTTGGGTAATAAAAGCCCTTTAGTATTAGTACCATCTGTTTTATTTAAATCTAATACTGCATCTTTATTAGGATTATTGGTCATCATTCCAACTTGAGCATTTATATTAGATATGCTTAACAGAAAAATTATCATTACTATTTTTAATATTCTTTTCATTTTTATTTACGTGTTTCCCACTAACTAAATAATTGTTAGGTTATTAATAAATTCGTTGATAGGTAATTTTGTTTTCACTTACATTTCCATCCCCAATCCAAACACCTCCTCCAGTGGTATTAATAGAATCAAATGAACCAGCTACATAATAATAAGTTTTGTTTGTAGTACTACTATTAGTTATTACTACATTTCCTTTTATCATAGCAAATTGACTGCTTCCAGGAAGCAAACCACTTATAAAATAGGATGTTGATGTAATATCAGTAGAATGTAATGTACCTACAGCAGGATTAGGAGTGTCCATAAACGTAGAACGTACCCACCAAGTTTCATTTACAGCTGTAGGGCCAGTATCTTTGATAAGTAATATATCAGCTGAGATTAGCCATTTGCCAGGAGGAAGACTTATAGAATTTCCTGTATAATACCAAACGCTTGTGTTAGCTGAAGAACTTGGAAGGTAAGTTCCACTTCCCATAGTGAGTATTTTAGTGTTTTCACTAACTGGTGGCTCCCATGAAGCTACTCCATTAACATCAGAAGTTAATACTTTTCCATTTGCTTGTGATCCATCTACAATTTGTAAAGCTCCAGCTGTAGTATTATTGTTTACAATAAGTTTAGCATTAGTTCCACCTGTTGGTATCGTATTTGTACCCACTAGCATATTTCCAGTTTTAGTAATACGTACTTGTTCTGTATTATTGGTTTTAAAAGCAAGATCTACAGCGTCTGTTGTTCCTAAGAAATTAGAAGTTGTGTTTCCTGCATTCCCTGTAATGTTCCAAGGAGATGTTGGCATACGAAGCCATTTTGTTCCGTCATTGTAATATTCTCCTGGGCTTACAGCATTTCCAGCTGTACCCACAGTAGCTGTATTATAAACATACATACCTGCAACATGGGTAGAAAGTGGCGATGCATTATTTGCTCCTGTTAAAGCAACTTTTGGTAACAACAATCCTTTATCGTTGGTACCATCTGTTTTATTTAAATCTAAAACCGAATTTTTATTGGGATTATTAGTTGGCATACCAACTTGTGCATGAGTTTTTATCGTTCCCAAACTCACTAACATCAAACTCATTGTAATATACTTTTTCATAAATCTTGAAATTTTGGCAAAATTATCAGATAAGTAAGTTTTTTCTCATGCGTTTTTATGCGAATTTTATCGCATAAGAAAAAAGACTAGTAAAATGGAGGGCTTGTAAGTAGATTGATGATCTCTTTACGAGGATATTTTTTGAATTTGGAAATTCCAGAGTGCGTATAAGAAGGTTAAAGTGCAAACTATTGTATGCTAATAGTTTTAAAACGATACCTTTGCTTTTTTGCTCATTGAGCTAAACAAATGTATAAACATTTTGTTTACATGTTGGGTTTTTTACACAAAATGTTTATGTGTTGAAGGGAATGATGGATAAATTGACAATAATTAATAAAATAATAAAGCATTACGATTTTAAGAGCGATGTTGCTTTTGCCAGACATATTGGAGTTTCTGCTCAGGTTGTTTCAAATTGGAAGTCTAGAAATACGTATGATGCAGAGTTAATCTACTCACATTTTTCAGATTTAAATCCAGAATGGATTCTAACTGGAAAAGGAAATATGCTTAAGGAGATAACAGATGAAACTGAAATAGGTATTTGGGAGGATGTCTTCAATTACAAAGATCTATACGAAGAAGCAAAATATACTATAAAACTGCAAAAAAAGTATATTAAGAATCTGGAACTGCAACTCAATAAGAATGATAACAATCTCTAAAATCAGAAACTGTAATCTGCATTTTTTAGAATAAAGTTTTGTTTGGAAGAAATTTGTCTTTTAATGACATTTTAAAAACTTCTGTTGGATGCTTTTAGAAATAATCTAGTGTTTCTTTGTGAAAGGTTTAAGGAATTTCTCACTTTTCACAATTCATAGTTTAAAAACTACTAATTTTTTCTAACCAAAACCATTGTATTTTTGAAGCCGTTTAATTTTCTCTAAACGGCTTTTTTTATGTCTTTAAGACGCTACTACATTTTTAAAATGGTTTTGTATTCGGTCTGGTTGTTTAATACGCTAACCGCTCTTTTAATTTCTGAATTGTTTTTAATGTAAAACTGATATAAACCTTCCTGATACTGATATCTTTTAATCAGCTCTTCCTGAATCATACTTTTGATTTCTTTTTGGTTTTTATCCAGTAAAGTAGTTTCACTTTTTTCTAAAGCGGCCAATAACTGCTGATATTCAGGAGCAATAGTTTCGTCTATTTTTTCATTTTTAGCTGCAGCTAAAGTATTTTTTAAAGCGATTTCTGTTTCGGTATCAAAAGTGATTTTATTGGTTTTTAGATATTGTTTAAAAGCTACATAATCTGCATCAGTTATGACTGGAATTTTATCTCCCAAGTTTGGGTTTTTGTAATAGTATGTTGTGGCATAGTCAAAAACGCCATCATTTTTGATCAAAGCTGTAGCAATGGCACTCGTTTTGGTTTCGTCCAGTTCGATATCTGGTAAAACACCACCACCGTCATAAACGGTTCTGCCTTTTCTGGTTTTAAAAGCATTGAAGTTTTTAGCATCTGTTTTCTGAGCCACGCCATTTTTGTCTTTATGCGCATAATCCAAAGCTTGAATACATCTTCCCGAAGGAGTATAATATCTGGAAATAGTCACTTTTAATTGAGTTCCGTAAGTTAAATCAACAGAACGCTGTACCAAACCTTTTCCAAAACTTCTGCTTCCTAAAATAACAGCGCGATCCAAATCCTGCAAAGCGCCCGAAACAATTTCAGAAGCCGAAGCACTTCTTCCGTTTACTAAAATCGCCAATGGAATTTGTGTGTCAACTGGTTCTTTTTGTGTTTTATAAGTATTGTTGTGTTTTTCAATTCGCGATTTAGTCGTTACGATTACTTCATTCTTCGGAACAAATAAATTACAGATATCAATTGCTTCGTTTAGTAAACCTCCAGGATTTCCGCGTAAATCTAAAACGATTTGTTTGGCTCCGTCTGCTTTTAGTTTTTCAAGGGCTTCTTTTACCTCATTCGCAGCTTTTCTGCTAAAATGGGCCAAAACAATATAACCTGTTTTGTCATCAATTTTTCCGTAAAAAGGAACCGATTTAATATCTACTTCATCCAAAACCAAAACGGTAGTGTTCGGTTTTCCTTGACGAAGGTATTTAATATTGATTTTAGTGTTTTTTGTTCCTTTCAATAATTGCGAAGCGTCATCTTTAAAATCGGCAATTAAAACGTCACCAATCTGAATGATTTCGTCACCTGCTTTAAGTCCGGCTTTGTCGGCAGGATAATCTTTATAAGGTTCACGAACAATTAGACGGTCTTTTTTTCTGGAAATCAAAGCGCCAATTCCGGTATATTCTCCCGTATTGTTGATTTTGAAGTTGACAACATCCTGCTCATTAAAATAAACCGTATACGGATCCAGACTTGCCAACATGCTTTTAATCGCTTTGTCCATCAAATCACCAGGATTGGTATCGTCTACATAATTGGTATTTACAGCTTTAAACAAAGTCGTAAAAATTTCGATCTGTTTGGCAATTTCAAAAAAATCTTCTTTAAAACTGGTTCCAACAAACAACATTCCCGCCGCAGCGACTGGTATAATAAATTTCTTTTTGAAATACGGATACATGATTATTCTTTTTTTCTTCTTTTAAATCTTCTTCTAATAAAATAGGCTAGTACAAAAAATATAATAACAAAAGGCCAAACGCTAATTAACGAAATTAAAAAGTCTGATAAACTAAAAAATCCTGATTTAACAGCAGTCCAAAGTTTGGAACCGTATGATATTTTAACACCTTCTTTTTCGGCAACGGTTTTGTAGAATTCTATGGTAATTGTACTTTCAGAAACACGACTTTCTAAATATTTCAGCTGGCCTTCTTTGGCTTCGATTTCTTCGCGAATGGCAGAAATCTGTTTTTCAATGTCTAAAATCTCACTGACTTTAGTGGCTTTCTGTAAAATTTGAAGATAACGTTCTTCGAGTTTTTTCTTTGTTTTTAATCTTGATGTTAGATCGATAAATTGTTCGGTAACATCTTCTGCAGAAATATTTTTGACTTCAAAATAAGAAACTCCTTTAGAAACGTCGCTTATAAAACGGTCAAAATTCTGGCTTGGTACTTTTACGATAATATTTCTGTAAGCATTACTATAATCTTTTCCTTCAGAATCGTTTATTATTCTAGCTTTATTACTCTCAACGGCTTTTTGAATTTGATTGAAAGTATTTTCAAGATTATCAGTTTCAAATCTTAGAGAAGCTTGTTTAATTATTTTTTGCGGAATTTCTGGTGAAGATTCACTTTTATCCTCATCTTTTCGATTTGAATTGCTCGCGCCAGGTGGTGGAGGCGCAACCATTACAGCACTTACTGCAAGATCTTTGCTGTCCGGTTCGTTAGATTTATTACAGCCAGAGAGAATTAGAAAAAAAACGAACAAAGAAAAAATAGACCTCATAAAATTTCGATTTAGAGCTAAAACTACGATTTTTTTGCCTAAGTTGATTATTAATCTTACGTTTTGGGATTTACGATTCTGTTTTATTTTCAGAATCTTCCGTTTTGTTGATTTGAAGTGAAAATTTCTCAAACAACTGAATCATTTTGGTATTGATTTCTTCGTAAGACAAACGGTCTTTGGTCTGATAAAAAAGCATAATCGAATATGGCTGATCCAGATTGTCCAAAAGCAAATGTTTGTTCAATCGATAGGTTTCTCTCAAGACTCTTTTAAAGTAATTGCGATCAACGGCTTTCTTAAAATATTTCTTCGAAACCGAAACGCCAATCTTGGTTTGTTCTTCTGAATTTGCTTCCGCCTGACGATAAACCAAACGAAGCGGATATTTAGAAACCGATTTTCCTTCAGAAAACAGTAATCCAATAGTAGTTTTGCTTTTTAAACGCTCGTTTTTAGGGTATGTAAAGTTCATTTAATTCAGAAAAAATTTGCAAATTTTGGTACAAAGGTACAATTAAACCAGAAAAACGGTTATTGTTTTCAATTTTAATAAGTCTAAAAATATATTTACTACTTTTGCGCATTAATTTTTGAAGCATGGAAAAAATTATTTCTTATCCCATATCGGTAATTTACTATTTATTATTTGGTTTGTGTTTGGCTGTTTTTCATCCAATTCAGTGGATTTGTTTAAATATATTTGGTTACCAGGCTCACAAAAAAAGCGTTGACTATTTAAACTTCTGCCTTTTAAGATGTACGAATCTTGTTGGAACTAGATATACGATTGAAAATAGAGATACTATTCCGAAAGGCGTGCCGATTATTTTTGTGGCAAATCACCAAAGTATGTACGATATCGTGGCAATGATTTGGTATTTTAGACGTTTTCATTGTAAATTTGTAAGTAAGAAGGAGTTAGGCAGCGGAATTCCGAGCGTTTCATACAATCTGAAACACGGAGGATCTGTCTTAATTGACCGAAAAGACCCTAAACAAGCGATACCAGTTATCAAAGGCTTGTCTGAATATATCGAAAAAAACACAAGATCTGCCGTTATTTTCCCAGAAGGAACAAGAAGTAAAACGGGTAAACCAAAAGAATTCGCTCAAAGCGGTTTAAAAATTTTATGCAAATATGCGCCATCTGCATATGTTGTGCCTGTGAGTATTAATAATTCATGGAAAATGGTAAAATTTGGTTTTTTTCCTGTTGGTTTAGGAAATCATCTGAAGTTTACAGCTCACAAACCTTTAGCTGTCAAAGACTATAAATTTGAAGAGCTGATGGAGATTACTGAGAAAGCAGTTAAAGAAGGAATAAATGAGTATAAACAGGTTTAAGTTTTGGTCCGAGCTAAAATGTAAAACCCAAATCTATAATAAGTAATGTCTATAAAAAACATTAGATTAGAAGTAATGCAGTTTTTGGAAAAAAACGTGGATAGCTTCGTTGAACAGTATTTAATTCCAGTGGAAAAAATTTGGCAGCCGTCGGATTTTTTACCAAATTCTGAAGGAGAAAATTTCTTCGAAGAGGTAAAAGAATTACGCGAAATTGCTAAAGAACTTCCATACGATTTCTGGGTTACGCTTGTTGGTGACACGATCACCGAAGAAGCTTTGCCTACATATGAGTCCTGGTTGATGGATGTAGAAGGAGTAGATCAGGTAGAAAATGGTGGTAATGGTTGGTCTAAATGGATCCGTCAATGGACCGGAGAAGAAAACCGCCACGGAGATCTTTTAAATAAATACTTGTATTTGTCTGGTCGTGTAAACATGCGTGAAATCGAAATGACAACACAGCATTTAATCAACGACGGTTTTGATATTGGAACTGGAACTGATCCGTACAAAAACTTTGTATATACTAGTTTTCAGGAATTAGCAACTTATGTTTCTCACAATAGAGTTTCGCAAATTGCAAAGAAATTCGGAGATAACAAGTTGTCTAAAATGTGTAAAATGATTGCAGGAGACGAAATGCGTCATCACCATGCCTACAGCGAATTTGTAACTAGAATTTTCCAAGTTGACCCAAGCGAAATGATGTTGGCGTTTCAATATATGATGAAACAAAAAATCGTTATGCCAGCGCACTTCTTGAGAGAATCTGGACAAAAAATAAGTACAGCTTTTGAACAATTCTCAGATTCTGCACAACGCATCGGAGTTTATACAGCAACAGATTACGTAGAAATCATGCAGAAATTAATGAACAAATGGGAAATTGACAAAATTTCTAATTTGACTGATGAAGCAGA
This sequence comes from Flavobacterium sp., assembly GCF_036405015.1. Taxonomy (GTDB): domain Bacteria; phylum Bacteroidota; class Bacteroidia; order Flavobacteriales; family Flavobacteriaceae; genus Flavobacterium. Next base: position 26,980 of record NZ_DASWYK010000238.1, read on the forward strand.
AAAAGCTCGTGATTACTTAATGAAATTACCGGCACGTATGGCAAAAATCTCTGAAAGAATTGTGATTCCTAAAGAATCTCACATCTTTAAATGGGTAGAGCCAGCGAGACTTTAATAAATTTTAGATTTTAGATTTCAGATTTTAGATTTTTAAATTGGAGTTTGGAATTTAGTTTTTGAAGTTTTAAAAAAATATATTTGTTGATTGTTGAAGATTTTCGAATCTTTGACAATCAACATTTTTTTATAACATATAATTAAAAAATGCCTTTATGAACGCTTCAGAGTTGATTATTAAAACCATTGCTTTTGTAAAAGAGAAACTAAACGATGCCGAAGGCGGACACGATTGGTTTCATATTGAACGTGTTTATAAAAATGCGCTTTTAATTGCAAAAGATACCAATTGTGATCTTACGGTTGTACAATTAGGCGCTTTATTGCATGATATTGCCGATAGCAAATTTCATAATGGAGATGAAACTATCGGACCAAAAACAGCAAGAGCGTTTTTAGAGGCCGAAAATGTTTCAGAGGAGATTATCCTTCATGTTGTCAATATCATTGAAAATATCTCTTATAAAGGCGGAAATTTCGAAAGAAAGTTCTCTTCAATCGAATTGGATATTGTACAAGATGCTGATCGCTTAGATGCAATCGGTGCGATTGGTGTTGCAAGAGCTTTTAATTACGGCGGATTTAAGAACAGAGCTTTGTATAATCCGGAAATTGCTCCAGTAACCAATATGACAAAAGAAGAGTATAAAAAGAATAATGCGCCAACGATAAATCATTTTTACGAAAAACTTTTGCTTTTAAAAGATAAAATGAATACCGAAAAAGGAAAAGAAATCGCTGCCGAAAGACATCGTTTTATGGAAACTTTCCTTGCTCAGTTTTATGCAGAATGGGAAGGATTGAAATAGTTTTCAGTTACAGTTCTCAGTCTTGTTACTAAGAGTATAAATAAAAAACGGCTCTTATCTAGAGTCGTTTTACATTTGTAATCAATCCATAAACTGGAACATTTGTGTAAATCTATAATTTAGATTTTATAAGACACATTATTCCGAAAGCGCATAAAAATCCAAAAGAAAACCAAAGCAACCTTGTTACTCTATTGTTTCTAATCATCTCCTCTTTTTCAAATTTTGTCATTTTGAATGTATTTTTAGTGCTTCAAAAATAATTTGTACAATAGTTAAAAAATACCCTTAAATGTCTTAAAACCATTAGAATAAGACATTTTTTTTGCTAGTTATAAAGTGTTTTTTTGTGTATAACTAAAAAGAAAAAGCTTCACAAAGATTTTAAAAATCTCTGTGAAGCTTTTGTTTATATAATCTTAGCGACTTAGAATCTTAGCAACTTAGTAGCTAAAATTAAGAACATCCACAATCAGTTCCGTTACCACAATCTTTTTTCTTTTTCGATTTAAAGAAAAACTTTTTAATCAAAAAGGCGACAGCGAATCCTAATATGGCAAAGGCTATAATTTCCTGAAACATAACTTTTTATTTTAAAACTTGATACGCAATTAATGCGGCAAAATAAGCTAATCCGCTCATGAAAACTAACTGCATAGCAGGCCATTTCCACGAATTGGTTTCTTTTTTGGTAATCGCTAATGTACTGGCACATTGCATCGCAAAGGCATAAAACAGTAATAACGAAATTCCTGTGGCAAAGTCAAAGACTTTTTTTCCAGTATCGGGACGAACTTCTGCCTGCATTTTGCTTTTTATGGTCGATTCGTTATCGGTGTCTCCAACACTGTAAATAGTCGCCAGAGTTCCAACAAAAACTTCACGTGCTGCAAAAGAACTGATTAAGGCAATTCCGATTTTCCAGTCATAACCCAAAGGCTGAATCGCTGGTTCTATTGCTCTTCCCATTAATCCGATATATGAATTCTCTAATTTTTGAGAATTCACTTCGTTTTCAAACTGAGTTTCGTCTAGAGTGGTATTGGCAAATCTTTCTTTTACAATATTTTCAGCATCATTAAATTCTTTTCCTGGACCATAAGAAGCCAAAAACCACAAAATAACAGATATTGCTAAAATGATTTTTCCAGCTCCAGCGATAAATGCTTTCGTTTTTTCAATCACATTAATACCAACATTTTTGAAAAGTGGCATTTTATAACTTGGCATTTCGACTACGAAATACGTTTTAGATTCTAGTTTTAAAACTTTATTCAAAATATAAGCAGACAAAATCGCTGCAAAAAATCCTAAAACGTATAATGACATTAAAGTTAATCCTTGAACATTTAGAAAACCAAGAACTCGTTTGCTCGGAACAACCAGCGAAATGATAATTGCATAAACGGGTAATCTTGCCGAACAAGTCGTAAATGGCGTTACTAAGATCGTAATAAGGCGTTCTTTCCAGTTCTCGATATTTCGTGTTGCCATAATAGCCGGAATCGCACAAGCAGTTCCAGAAATCAAAGGCACAACACTTTTTCCTGAAAGTCCGAATCGGCGCATGATTTTATCCATTAAAAAAACCACACGGCTCATATAACCGCTTTCTTCCAAAATAGAAATGAATAAGAACAATACCGCAATTTGAGGAATGAAAATAACAACTCCACCAATTCCCGGAATAATTCCCTGTGAAAGTAAATCGGTTAGAATTCCGCTTGGTAATTCTTCAGCAACCCAGCTGCTTAAAGAAGCAAAAGTACTGTCGATGAAATCCATCGGAATGGTTGACCAACTAAAAATCGATTGGAAAATCAAAAACAAAATCGCAAAGAAAATAACGTAACCAAAAACCTTATGCGTTAAAACGCGGTCTAATTTGGCACGAATATCTTTTGCCATCGAAGCATCAATTTTTAAACCTTCTTTTAAAACATCATTGATAAACTGATATCTTTTGATGGTTTCTTTTTGTTGAAGTCGTTTTAACTCTGAATTTGATTTAGTAAAAGTACTTCTGACTTCATTTCGGTCTAAATTCGAAAAATTAACATCCTGAGTGATAACCAGCCACAATTTGTACATTAACTGATTTGGAAAAGCTTGTTTTAATCTTTCAAAATATTCAGGATCAATTACAGATGCATTTAAACAAGGTTCGTTTGTGATGGTTTTATAAGAAACAATCAGCTCTTTCAACTCCTCGATTCCATGACCTTTACGTGAGCTAACCAAAGCAATTTTTGTTTTCAGCTTTTCTTCCAAAAAAGGAATATCCAAAGAAATTCCCTTTCTTTCCATTTGATCAGACATATTGATGACCAAAATAGTCGGAATTTCAAGATCTTTAATCTGAGTATAAATCAGTAAATTTCTTTTTAGGTTTTCGACATCGGTAACGACTACGGCAACATCTGGATATAATTTATCGTTTTTGTTTAATAAAAGTTCAATTACCACACTTTCGTCCATCGAACTGGCGTTCAAACTATAAGTTCCTGGTAAATCCAGAATGTTAGCTTTGACGTTGTTGGGTAATTTGCAGAATCCCATTTTTTTCTCAACAGTGATTCCAGGGTAATTTCCAACTTGTTGATTAAGACCAGTCAGTTGGTTAAAAACAGAAGTTTTTCCGGTATTAGGATTTCCGATAAGGGCAACATTGATATTCTGAACGCTCATTATAAATTGTTTTGGATAAGTTCAACTTCAATTTCACGAGCGGTTTCAATACGAATGGCAACATGCGAACCGTTTATGTCTAAATACAACGGATCACCAAAAGGAGCAACTTGTAGTAGTTCAACTAAGCTGCCCGGAAGACAACCCATTTCTAATAATTTAAGTGGAATAAGATCGATATCAAAATCTTTGATAATGGCTTTCTCGCCTTTTTTCAGAGTGTGGATTGTATTTTGCAAGCTTATTTAGATTGAATTTAGATTGCAAAAATAGGTAATTATTCTATATATACTGGCATTTTGTGCTTACACAAATGCTAAAACTTTCTAAAAATAAGGGATTTTACTCCTGAGAAAGGAAATCGATGTCTTCTAAAAGACGTTTCATGTCTTCTTTATTTGTTCCGTCATAAAATCCTCTAACGCGACGTTTTTGATCAACCAAAACAAAATTCTCGGTATGAACCATATCATAAAGCTGATCTGGTCTTCCTAATTTTACAGCCAGATAGGATTTTCTAGCCATCGTATAAATTTCTTTTTTATCTCCAGTAACCAAATTCCATTTGCTATCTACAACATGATGTTTTATGGCATATTCTTTTAAAACCGAAACACTGTCGACTTCTGGAAATACAGTATGTGACAACAACATTACTTTTGGATTATTCAAAACCGCTTTTTGAACTTCTTCCAGATTAGTTGTCATTTTTGGACAAATCGAACCACAAGTTGTAAAGAAGAAATCGGCAACATAAATTTTTCCTTCGTAATTTTTCTGGGTAATGGTATCACCATTTTGGTTTACAAAAGAAAAATCGGCAATAGTATGGTATTTACTTTTATACTGAACGGTACTATCAACTAATTCAGGATTTACATCAGCAGGATTGTAGATTGGAAGTGTCTTTTTAGGTTTTAATGCCGAATAAAACAAAGATATCGTAACAACCGAAAATACTATTAAAACAATAAAGAATTTGCGGTATTTGTATAAAAGCGATTTCATAAAAATAATTTGGCGCAAAAATACAAAAAGCAGATTTTAAAAACTTTACTGTATTATTTTTTTAACAGGCTTTTGTAACATTTTTAGCGGACTTACAGACTAAGTATAATAGTTTTAAATTCTGATTTGTGAAATTTATTCATGATTTTAAATTTCCGGTTATAATTTTAACATAATTTTTGAAATAATAACAATATGTTTGTATTTTCCCTTAAACTATAAATTTTTATGAAAAAACAATTTGCTAAACCTGTGTTTGGTGTGATATCTGCAATGTTTTCGCTAACAGCAGTTCAGGCTCAAAATGCCCCAAAAGAACCAGGTATTAATGTATCTTATATGGATACGAAAGTCAGCCCAAGTCAGGATTTTTTCAAATATGTAAACGGTACATGGCTAGAAAAAACAGAAATTCCAAGCGATCGTACAACTTGGGGAAGCTTTAATGAACTGATCAAAAGAACGGATAAAGATGTAATGGCGGTTTTAAAAGAAGCTTCTAAAAACCCAAAATATAAATCTAATACTGATCAGGGAAAAGCCGTAAATTTATTCAACACTTATCTGGATACAATTGGAAGAGATAAAAGAGGAATTGAACCATTAAAACCTTACCTGAAAAAAATCGATGCTATTAAAAATGTTGCTGATGTTCAGAAATATTTAATAGAAATGGAAAAAGAGGGTGGTTCAGGTTTCTTCGGAATTTACATTGGAGCAGATGATAAAAACAGCTCAAAAAATTCTGTAAACCTTGTGCCAAGCGGACTAGGACTTCCTGATAAAGATTACTACACTTCAGACGATAAAGATTCTAAAGAAAAACGTGCTAAATATGAATTGCATATAGCGAGAATGCTTCAGTTTATTGGAGAATCTCCTGAAAAAGCAAAACAAAGCGCTGCTGAGATTTTGGCATTAGAAACACAATTATCTACACCAAGATTAAACAGAGTAGAAAGAAGAGACAGCCGTTTACAATATAACCCAATGACAATTGCTGATATTCAAAAATTAACTCCAGCAATTAAATGGAATGAATATTTTACTGGTTTAGGAATTACTAAAGTAGATTCTGTAATTGTTTCTGAACCTAAATATATGACAGCACTACAAACCGTTTTTAAAGAAAACAAGGTAAACCAGTGGAAAGAATATTTGAAATGGGATTTACTAAACGGAGCTTCAGGACAATTAACAACGGCTATTGATAATGCTCGTTTTGACTTTTACAGCAAAACTTTGAGAGGAGCAATCAAACAACTTCCTGCTGAAGAAAGAGCACTTAACTTGGTTAACGGAACTGTTGGTGAAGCTTTAGGAAAATTATATGTAGAAAAATTATTTCCTGCTGAAGCAAAAGAGAAAGCCTATAAAATGATTCAGAATGTGATTTTGGCTTACAAAAACAGAATCAATGCACTAACTTGGATGTCGCCTGAAACAAAAGTAAAAGCGATTGAAAAGCTGAACAAAATCTCTATCAAAATCGGTTATCCAGATAAATGGAAAGACTATTCTGCTTTAACGATAAAAAGTACTGCTGAAGGAGGAACTTATTTTGATAACATGAAAAACTTAGCAAAATGGGGATTCCAAGAAAGTATTGATAAACTGAAAAAACCAGTTGATAAAACAGAATGGGGAATGTCGCCACAAACTGTAAATGCTTATTACAATCCGTCTTATAACGAAATTGTATTCCCAGCTGCGATTTTACAGCCGCCTTTCTACAATTATCAGGCAGACGAAGCCGTTAATTATGGTGGAATTGGAGCTGTAATCGGACACGAGATTTCTCACGGATTTGATGATTCGGGAGCACGTTATAATGCAGAAGGAAACTTGGTAGACTGGTGGACAGAAAATGATTTGAAACAATTTACAGCTTTAGGAACTGCTTTGGCAGACCAATACAGCGCACTTGAGCCACTTCCAGGAGTTCATGTTGATGGTCATTTTACTTTAGGTGAAAATATTGGAGATTTAGGTGGTATCAATGCGGCGTACGACGGATTACAATTGTATTTGAAACAAAACGGAAATCCTGGTTTGATCGACGGATTTACACCAGAACAACGTTTCTTTATTTCTTGGGCGACAGTTTGGAGAACAAAATCAAGAGACGAAGCAATCAAAAATCAGGTAAAAACCGATCCGCACTCTCCAGGAATGTACAGAGCTTATGTGCCAATCCAAAATGTTGATGCTTTCTACAAAGCTTTCGATATTAAAAAAGGAGATAAAATGTATGTTGAGCCAGAGAAACGAGTTAAAATCTGGTAATCAAAATAATAGAATACTTAAAACGGCGCTGATTCAGCGCCGTTTTTATTTGTCTGAAATGCTATAAATTCAAGACTTATTCTTACAAAATATTTATTCGAAAATTTTAACACAGAATTAAAAATAATAACAATATGTTTGTAAATATACTAAAACACTAAATAAAAATGACTAAAAAGCTTTCTAAACCTATGTTTTGTGTGGTTTGTGCAATGTTTTCGTTGACAGCAGCCGAAGCACAAAATGAAAAACCAAAGGAGCCTGGAATTAATATTTCTTACATGGATCCTAAAGTTAGTGCAAGTCAGGATTTTTTCCGTTATGTAAACGGAACCTGGTTAGACAAAACGGAAATTCCAAGTGACCGTAATTCTTGGGGAAGTTTTAATGAACTTCGTCAAAAAACGGATAACGATGCTCTTGCTATTTTAAAAGCAGCATCAAAAGATCCAAAGTACAAATCAAATACAGATCAGGGTAAAGCCATTGCTTTATTCAATACCATTTTGGATACTGTTGGAAGAAATAAAAGAGGAGTTGCACCACTTCAGCCTTATTTAAAGAAAATTGATGCCATTAAAAATGTAGCTGATCTTCAAAATTACATAACTGAAATGCAACTTTCTGGCGGATCAGGTTTCTTTGGAGTTTATGTTGGAGCTGATGCTAAAAATAGTAATAAAAATTCTGTAACCTTAAGCCCAGGAACTTTAGGATTGTCTGATAAAGATTATTACAATTCTGATGATAAAGATTCTAAAGAAAAACGTGAAAAGTATGAAGTTCATGTTGCCCGAATGATGCAGTATATTGGAGAATCTCCAGCGAAAGCAAAAGAAAGTGCTAAACAAATCGTGGCTTTAGAAATCGAAATGTCGGCTCCAAGACTGGATCGTGTGGAGAGAAGAGACAGAAGAAAACAATACAATCCGACAGCAGTTGCCGATTTGAAAAAGAATACACCTTCAATTCAATGGGAAAAATATTTCTCAGGAATCGGAATGACAAAATTAGATACGGTAAATGTAGCGCAGCCTCGTTACATGATCGCTTTAGAAAAAACGTTTACAGAAAAGAAAGTAGAAGCTTGGAAAGAGTATTTGAAATGGTCTTTATTAAACAAAGCAGCTTCAACTTTAACCACAGATATTGAAAATGCCAACTTTGATTTCTATGGAAAAACATTAACAGGAGCTTTAAAACAGCGTCCTCGCGAAGAAGTAGCTTTACAAGTAATCAACGGAGCAACTGGAGAAGCTTTAGGGAAATTATATGTAGAAAAATTATTTCCAGCTGAAGCTAAAGCCAAAGCCAAAGATATGATTGCAAATGTAATGTTGGCTTATGAAAACAGAATCAACGCTTTGCCATGGATGTCGAAAGAAACAAAAGTTAAAGCAATCGAGAAACTGAATAAGTTGACTGTTAAGATTGGATATCCAGACAAATGGAAAGATTATTCAAAATTAGAACTTAAGAATGTAAATGAAGGCGGTACTTATTTTGATAATATGAAAAATTTAGCAAAATGGGCTTACGCTGAAAATCTTGCAAAACTTGGAAAACCAGTTGATAAAACAGAGTGGGGAATGTCTCCACAAACCGTTAACGCTTATTTCAATCCTTCATATAATGAAATTGTATTCCCAGCGGCCATCTTACAACCACCTTTTTATAATTACCAAGCTGACGAAGCCGTTAATTATGGTGGAATCGGAGCCGTAATTGGTCATGAAATCTCTCATGGTTTTGACGATTCTGGAGCTCGTTACAATGCTGACGGAAACTTAGTGGATTGGTGGACTCCAGAAGATTTAAAACAATTTACAGCCCTTGGTGGTCAATTGGCAGCGCAATACAGCGCATTGGAACCACTTCCTGGAATTTTTGTAGATGGTAAATTTACATTAGGTGAAAATATAGGAGATTTAGGCGGAACTAACGCAGCTTATGACGGTTTGCAATTGTATCTAAAAAAACACGGAAACCCAGGTTTGATCGATGGATTAACACCAGAACAAAGATTCTTTATTTCGTGGGCAACAGTTTGGAGAACAAAATCTCGAGACGAAGCAATTAAAAGTCAGGTGAAAACAGATCCGCACTCTCCAGGAATGTACAGAGCGGTTGTGCCAATCAAAAACTTAGACTCTTTTTATGATGCCTTTGGAATTAAAAAAGGAGATCCAATGTATTTGGAACCAGATAAACGAGTTAAAATTTGGTAGTCAATTTTAAGAATGAAAAAGGGGCGGTTTCTAAAGTGAACTGCCCCTTTTTAATTTTTCTGTTTATAATTTGTGATATCAGGTATCATTCCGTAGGAATGTTTCGTCGGTAGTAAAGATATTGAAGTCACATTTGTTTACGTTCCATAGGAACGTTTGATTTTAATATAAATTTTAGTCATATAGTCTACCAAACATTTCTAGGAAACATAGTATACAATTATTTCAATTGACTATAAATGTAAGCTTCAATTGCTTTTAATTCTTCATCAGACATGGCTTGCGTGATGGCAAAATTGGTTTTCATCACCGCAAACTGACTTGGATCTACGATTGGTTCTGCGTTTCCTTTTAAGAAAGTGACCATATCACCTTTTTGATCTTTATATATCTTAGCAATTTCTTTAATGCTAGGTCCAATTACTTTTTGATCTGGCTGATGGCAGGCAAAACAATTTCCGGTTCCTTCAAAAAGTTCTTTTCCTAATTCTTCAGGAGTTTTCGCTTTCGCTGATTCGCCTTCAGAAACCGATTCCGTTGTTGTCGTTTCAGCACCTTCTTTTTTGCAAGAAGCAAAAGCTAAAACAGCCGCTAAAAATAAAACCTTTTTCATCTTATTTCTTTAAAAGAATTGCCGCTTCTTTAGCAAAATAAGTAGAAATAAGATTGGCACCTGCACGTTTAATGCACATTAATTGTTCCATCATAATTTTGTCATTATCTAGCCAGCCTCTTTCAGATGCTGCTTTAATCATGGCATATTCTCCAGAAACCTGATAAACCGTTACAGGAACATTTACCGTGTTTTTGATCTCGCGAACAATATCCAAATAAGCAATTCCAGGTTTTACCATCACCATATCTGCGCCTTCTTCTACATCAGACAAAGCTTCTTTAATAGCTTCAATGCGGTTGGCATAATCCATTTGGTAGGTTTTTTTATCTTTCGGAATATCGGTTGTGTCAACTGGAGCAGAATCCAAAGCATCTCTAAACGGGCCATAAAAAGCCGAAGCATATTTAGCAGAATAACTCATAATTCCAACATTTTGAAATCCTGCAGCATCCAAACCTTCGCGAAGGCGTAGAACACGCCCGTCCATCATATCACTTGGTGCAACAAAATCGGCACCGGCTTCTGCGTGAGAAACTGCCATTTTTACTAAAGCATCAACAGTGCTGTCGTTTTCTACATCGCCATTTGTTATAATTCCGTCGTGACCATAAATAGAATAAGGATCTAAAGCTACGTCAGGCATCACAATCATTTCTGGACAAGCCGCTTTTATGGCACGAATAGCTTGTTGCATTAATCCGTTTGGATTCCAAGCTTCTTTTCCAGTATTGTCTTTTAGGTTTTCGCTCACTTTTACATAAATGTTAACCGCGCGAATTCCTAAATCAAAAAGTTCTTTTACTTCTTCAACCGTTAAATCTATAGATCTTCTAAAAATTCCCGGCATTGATGGAATTTCGACTTTTACATTTTCGCCTTCAGCAATAAACATTGGAAACATAAAATCCGATGGACTTAAACTGGTTTCACGTACTAAAGAACGAATGGATTCATTTACTCTTAATCTTCTGCCTCTTTGTAATGGGAACATATCATTTTAGATTTTAGATTTTAGAATTCAGATTTATAAATCGTGGTTTCTAAAACCGTAGTTGTTTTTTTATTTTTTTTTGAAGTTGTGTTACTTTTTACAAGCGGTGCAAAGTTACTGAAAAAGGAACAAAATAAGGCGTTTAGCTCGTAACAGAATCCGTTAATATTATCTAAAAATTTGATTTTTTATATTGAATTTGATCAAAATAGGTTTTTAGAATTTTTCCGTCTAAATTTGTAATATGAAGAAAATTCTCGCTTTATTTTGCTGTCTGTTCTTAACAAGTTGTTTTGAGATTACAGAAAGAATCAAACATCACGATGATCAAAGTGGTGAATATACTTTGATGATCGATTTTTCGAAGTCTTGGTTTAAAACCAAATCGGCTATTTGGCTGGAAGAAGTTGACGGAGTCAAAATTCCGAACGAACAGGAAATCACTCAAAAACTGGAAGACTTTAAAACAAAAGCTTTAAAAATTGATGGAATTTCAAATGTCAGTACTAAAACCGATTTTCAAAATTATGTTTTCATCATCAAACTCAATTACGCGAATTTGAAAGCTTTAAACGCTGTGGTCAATACGATAAACAATCAGCGCGATCAGATTCACTTTAGCGGAAGCGATAAAAATTTCCAACGAATTGCTTCTTATCCCGTTCCAGAAAAAGTGGTAAACGACCCAAAGAAAAAGAAAGATCTCGAAGAAGCCAGCATTATTTCTATTTACACTTTTGACCGAGATATTTTAACTGCTGACAATACGAACAGTAAAATTTCGAAAAACAAAAAAACCGTTTTTTTAAAACAAAGCATGTACAGCGTTTTAAAAAAATCGACTTTAATGAATAATTCCATCCAATTAACGCCTTGATTTATGAAGCATTTTTACACCTTAATTTTACTATTCGCCACTTATTTGACTTTTGGACAAAATGTTGCAAAACACGATTATTTTATACAATTCAACGGAAATCAGCTTTCTAAAAAAGTCAGTATTGATGAAGTATTGAATCATCCGATTATCACGAAATACATTAGTAAAAAACCTGATTTTGATCTTCGAAAATATACTTCGATTATTAAAATGGACCAGAAAATTACCATTCACGGGAGCTTTTTAGATAGCGTTCCGTATTATCAATTTACGATTCCAATTCAAAATAAAGAAGCGGTTAGACAATATCTGGTTGAAAAACAAAATGCAAATGGAAAAAACGGTTCGATTGAAGATTTTGGAAAATATGCTGTTTTTACACCAAAAGGAGTAAAAAGATCATTTGTATGGAATGAGAATTATTTGGTTGTTTTTGAATTGACTAAAAAACTTCCTTCTAAATTTTATGATTTTGCCGAAACTTCTGTGGCAATGGATTCTGTTGCAGTTGCAGAACCGTATGAAGAAACAGTAGTTGATGTGCCTGCTTATGGAGTTCCAACAATTGAAAATCCGCCAACAATTGCGGAGCCAGCTTCAAAAAATACAGATCCAATTATATTTGATGATCCAGCTGAAGCTGAAAAAGATTCTTTGTACGATGGAAATCCGTATGAAGAATACACAGTTCAACAAGCAGAGTTTGATAAAAAATTGGCTGAAAGTCAAAAAGAGATTATAAAAAACTTATTTGAAAATGGTTTTATTGCGCCAACTTCTTCCAAAATAAATGAGTCAGCAGATATTTCAACTTGGGTAGATTATGGCGGCGCCATTTCGAGTTTGTATTCGATGTACAATTATCCAATGGCAGTTTTGGGAGGTTTGGATAAATATCTTCCAATGCAGAAAAACTTCGGAAATTTTATAAAAGGTATAAATCTTGATTTTTATTTTGATAATGACAATGCCAGAATTGAAGAACTTGTAGAATATTCTAAAGATATGGCAGAAGTTGTGAGTAAAATAAGCAATAGAAAAATCAACAAAAATATTTTCAATTATTTCCCAGCAACAAAACCTTTGGGATATATGTCGTATCATTTCAATACAAAAGCGACGCTTGAAAACTTTCCGTCTTTAATGGGTGAAATGTTGCAAAGTCCGAAACTGCTAAAAGAAGACATAACGTTAATTACCGATTTAATTTCTACAATTGTGGATGAAGAAGCTACAGCAAAGCTTTTTGATGGCGATTTAAGCGCTTTTTTATACGGAATGAAAGATGTTGAGGTAATGACCAAAAAATATGGTTATGATGAGAATTATGAAGAAAAAATAACAGAGGAAAAAGTGAAGAAATCAGTCCCTTTGTTTTCTGTGATTTTTACTTCGACGCATCCGACATTTGGAGACAAACTTTTGCAATTGGGCGTTCGTAAAAAGCTATTATCGCAAAATGGCGATTATTACCAGATTTTGGGCGCGAAAGAATATGGAGATCTTTTTATTTTGAAAGACAAAGATGTTGTAGTTGTTGCGAATACAAAAGATTATTTTAGAACAGGAAATGGTTCTTTTGTTGGTGATGCTAAGAAAGTTTTAGGAAAAAACAGCATCTATGGAAAGCTGGATATTGCACAAACAGTAAAATCTTTTGGTAAAAATGCGAAACAAGACGATTTAGTTCGAATCAATAGAATTACAAATCAGTTTTCTGACTTTGCAATAGAGTCACCAAAAAAACTAATTGACAATAAATTTAAGTTTGTCTTTAAATTAAACTCTTCGCAATCGAATAAAAACATCATTTTACAAACATTAGATTTAGCTGATGAAATGATGGCTTCAAAATAAGAGTCGAGTTAAAAAAGTAAATCCCCGAAATTGAAGTTTCGGGGATTTTTTTATTTAAAAGAAATTGATTTTAAGTAATTGAAGCTTTGTAAATAGCTTTTATAGTGTTAGCAAGTTCTGTATTAAAATCAGTATCAGACTGCTTGGCGTTTAGACTTTCAGATAATGCTCTGGAAAAGCTGGCGATTAATCCGTGATTTTGTGCGAGTTTGTCATTGGCTTCTTCTTTCGAATAACCTCCAGAAAGTGCCACAACGCGAACCACATGCGGATCTGAAATTAAGTCTTTGTAAAAATCATTTACATTAGGAATAGATAGCTTCAGCATTACTTTTACATCTTTGTCCAAAGCATTCAACTGTTTTTTGATTTCCTGTTTTAGAATTTCTTCCGATTTTGCTTTGTCAGGACTGTAAATATCAACCTCAGGTTCAATAATTGGAATAAGTCCTTTATTGAAAATCTGTAACCCGACTCTGAATTGCTGTTCTATAACATCGCGAATTCCATCAGGATTTGCTTCTTTAATAACAGAACGCATTTTAGTTCCAAAAATATTTCGCTCTACGGCTCTAGTCAATAAATCATCTAAATTCGGAATTGGTTTCATAAGCTGGACACCGCTTGCAAGGTCAGTTAGTCCTTTATCTACTTTTAAAAACGGAACTATATTTTTCTTTTCCCATAAATAATCTGCGGTCCATTGACCGTCGATTTTACGGTCCATAGTGTTTTCAAACAAAATAGCTCCGAGGATATATTCACTTTCAAAAGCAGGACTTTTGATAATTCTGGTTCTCATTTCATGTACAAGAGTGTACATTTCTTCGTCATTTGAATAGCTGTTTTCTTCAACGCCATATTGCGATAATGCTTTTGGTGTACTACCGCCACTTTGATCAAGTGCTGCGATAAATCCTTTGCCGGTTTGCATTCGATTTAATTGTTCCTGATTTGCCATAATTATGAAATTTAGTTTGTATAAATCTCTGTAATTTAAGCATTTTAATTGGTCTTGGTGCAATATTCAGGTTGAAGATTTCTTAAAGTCCGATTTTTTTATTGACTTTATCGTAGACTTCTTTTACTTTTTTTGGAGGATCAAATCGGTAGCCAACAGAAAGTTTTACAGTAGCAATATTATCATTTAATCTTGGATCAACTTTATCATCTTGCGCAAAGCTTATTGTATTGAGGCTGGCAAAACCAAAAAAGCGATCTTTATTATAAGCTAGTTTTAAATTGAAATCGGCTTGATACAAAGCTGAGGTATCTCCGTCAATATCATTAATTCCAGCACCCAAAGCAATTCCAGCACCAATTAAAACCCGATCACTAATTACAAAATTGTAAAAGTAGGCAGGAGCCAATGTAAATACATACATATCTCCAGGAGACGAATCGGGAGTATTTAAATCAAGATTGGTATAATAAAATGAAAAGGACGGAATAAAACTTCCAGAACTCTTTGTTTGCCATTCGTTTTGACTTACCAATGTTTTAAAAGAAAATTTATCGTTGAAAACATAAGCAGTAGATCCACCGATTTTAGTGGTTCGCATGCGTGGTAATTGGGCTGTTATATTGTCATCGCTAATATAAAATCCTTTTTGATTGATAAAAGTGAAAGACTGCATCCATTTTTTATAATAAAAACGAGTGTTGAAATTGAAGTGTTTCGAATTAGAATCGCCTTTGTTTCTGCTCAGAAATTTAGGAGCAAAACCAATTGTAACATCAATGATTTTATAATTTAAATTGAAACCAATCTGTTCTCGACGATTAGGAATAAGATTGACAAATATTTTAGGATCCTGATTATCTGAAGCAATCTCAAAACTATTGGAAGTATCTAAATAATAAATGCTTGCAGTAATTTTTTCATCATATGATTTAAAATACGGATTCTGCAAAGTGTCGTTTTGGGCAAAACAGCCCAAAATGCTGGTGAAGAATGTAGCGTAAATTAATTTTAAATTCATGAACAATAATTTTAAAATGCTCCAGCGGAGCAGAATATTTATAGCAATTAAATCGCCCGAATGAATAAAGCTCCAGCGGAGCGACATAAAAATTAACCCTCCTCAAAAAGATATTCATTTTTGAAATCAATATTGAATAGTTTTAAAAACTTAATATATTCTTCTTTGAATGTTCTTGTTTTATGATGCTCTTCCTGATTTTCAATGTATTTTATCACATTTCCCAATTGTGAATGACCGTATGAGAAAGCACCAAAACCATTCTGCCATTCAAATTTACCATTAATCCATTTTTGTTCATTTATGAATTTTGATGAATTGGTTTTAATATCTCTTACTAAATCTGATATTGAAATGTCTGGTTTTATTCCAACTAAGATATGAATATGATCTGGCATTCCATTAATTACAATTAGTTTTTGTTTCTGATTTGTGATGATTCCTGTAATGTATTTGTAGATTTCATCTTTCCATTTTGTTGAAATTAAGTTCTGCCTTCCTTTTACGGCAAAAACAAGTTGAATGTACAATTGAGAATAAGTGTTTGCCATATTTAGAATGTTAGTTTGATAAAGCTAATCAATAATTTTTTATTTGTAGGATAAATATTGTTTTTTTGGAGATAGATATCTCGCCCCGCTGGGGCTTTTTTAAATTGGGGTCAACTGTTTCTATAGATATTTCGCTCCGCTGGAGCTTTTCTACCTGAGGGGGAATTTTTCTACAGATATTTCGCTCCTCTGGAGCTCTTTTTGAAAATGTGGATTTGAATTCCTATAAATATTTCGTCCCGCTGGGACTTTTTTTCAATGGATGTAAATTTGTTCTATAAACATTTCACTCCGCTGGAGCTTTTTAGGTAAGTGCTAAGTCCCAGCGGGACGAAATATTTATAGAATAGAAAGACAAGACAAAGCAAAAGCTCCAGCGGAGCGAAACATATTTTATATACATTCCCTTTATATAGTAAGCAAAAAAAATGCTCCAGCGGAGCATAATATTTATAGAAAATTGAGTCGACAACTAAAAAAAGAAGCCCCAGCGGGGCGACATATATATCAAATTAAAAAATTTTTAGATTAAGAAATCCACTCACGCGGATTTGCTAATACGTTGATTAATTTTTCTTCTTCGCTTCCAACTTCCGGATGATGATCGTAAACCCATTGCACGTGCGGTGGCAAACTCATTAAAATACTTTCAATTCTTCCGTTTGTTTTTAAACCGAATAAAGTTCCTTTGTCGTGAACCAAATTAAATTCGACGTAACGTCCGCGGCGAATTTCCTGCCAGGTTCTTTGTTCTGGTGTGTGCGAAAGATTTTTTCTTCTTTCTACAATCGGAACATATGCTTGAAGGAAACTATTCCCGACTTCGGTTACGAAATCGTACCAATTTTCCATTGACATTGATTCATTTGCTTTGCAATAGTCAAAGAATAAACCACCAAGTCCACGAGCTTCATTTCGATGTGCATTCCAAAAATACGAATCGCATTGTTTTTTATATTTTGGATAAAATTCTGGATTGTGTTTGTCGCAAGCTGTTTTACAAGTCTGATGAAAATGAACAGCATCTTCTTCAAACAAATAATAAGGTGTTAAATCTTGTCCGCCTCCAAACCATTGCTGAATGACATTTCCGTTTTCATCATACATTTCGAAATATCGCCAATTGGCGTGCACGGTAGGAACCATCGGGCTTTTCGGGTGAATCACCAAACTTAATCCGCAGGCAAAGAAATCGGCTTCTCCAACTCCAAACATTTTCTGCATGGTTTCAGGAAGTTTTCCGTGAACGGCCGAAATGTTGACACCGCCTTTTTCGAAAACAGTTCCGTTTTCAATAACACGTGTTCTTCCGCCACCACCTTCTGGACGTTTCCATAAATCTTCTCGGAATTTTGTAGTTCCGTCAACCGCTTCTAATCCAGCGCAGATTTGGTCTTGTAAATTTTGTATGTAGGCGTAAAATTTGTCTTTCATTGTTATTGTTTTTTGGCTTTCGCCGAAGCAATTTTAGTGTTAATTCCAAAAGAAAATACTTTGCTTTCTTTTTGAATGTATTGATAAATGGCAAGTGCTTTACCTAAAAAATTAAATTGACTCTCTTGAGATAATCCAACTAGAATATCTGCAAACTGTTCTTGTTGATTCCAATCTAAATGACATCTTTGCAAGAGAATGATTAATTCATCTTCCGGTATTTCAATTGTTCTTTGTAAACTTAAACCGAAGCTTTTTAACTGTTCGTCAATAAGACTTGTATCTTCAGCATTCCAAAATTTTGGAACGAAAATTAATGCATGTAAAGTTCTTAAAGTATTTTCTATTCGTATACTTTCTTCATCTCTTAAACCTTTATTCAGCATAAATTACATTTTATTAGATTTGAATGTGGTTTGACTATAAACTAATTTACCTTTTGAAGTTGGACCAAATTTCTTTATTGTTCGATAAACAAAATATAAAACAGGTAAAGCATAATAGATAAATCCCATACAAATTGGTACAAAAGGCTTTTCTATAAACAATCCGCTTGACTTAACCGTTTGAAAATAACCAGATTTTTCTAAATACTCTTGTGTCAATCCAAATGGAGGGATAATGTTATTTGCAATACAAACTCCTAGTATCAAGAAAAAGTAGAAAATGGCTCTTAGAGCAGATTTTCCCATTTGTGTCATTCGAACTTCTGGACTTACATTTGAAAATGCAAATCGCATTCTGTTTAAGACTGTAAGCAGGTAAATGTATAGAATGTTGGTGTTTACAACGGATTCATTAAAACCAAACGCAAATAATCCGTACAACGGAAAAAATATAAATAGAGACCACTTTTTAGGCATAACCGCCATAAAAACTCCAGAATGTACCATTATAAACTCAAAAGCCATTAAAATCGCCAAATCATTTATCAAACTTACGGGATGAAGTTCAGGATGAATCCAAACCATTAAAAACACATAAGCGTAATAGGCTTGAAAGCCGTATTCAATAAATGAAAAAGGGGAGTTTCTGTTGAAGTTTAAAGTGGCAAACATAGGCTTTTTGGTTTTTAAGTTTACAATCGCAGTTTCCAGTCTCAGTCAAACTGAAAACTGCGACTGAATACTGAAAACTATTATTGCCCGTATTCCTTCACAGCGTCAATAAACGCTTTTGCGTGATCTACAGGGATATTTGGTAAAATTCCGTGACCTAAATTTACAATATATTTGTCTTTTCCAAACTCGTCGATCATTTCATGAACCATTTTTTTGATTGTTGGAATTGGAGAAAGCAATCTTGATGGATCGAAATTTCCTTGTAAAGTAATGTTTCCGCCAGATAAATATCTAGCATTTCTTGCAGAACAAGTCCAGTCCACTCCTAATGCAGAAGCTTTACTTTTACCCATTTCGCCAAGAGCAAACCAGCATCCTTTTCCGAAAACAATAACCGGTGTGATTTCTGCCAAAGCATCCACAATTTGGTTGATGTATTTCCATGAAAATTCTTGATAATCAACTGGAGAAAGCATTCCTCCCCAAGAATCAAAAATCTGAACAGCATTTACTCCCGATTTTACTTTTTCTTTTAAGTATAAAATAGTCGTATCTGTGATTTTTTGTAATAAAGTATGCGCTGCAACTGGGTTTGAAAAACAGAATCCTTTTGCTGTATCAAAACTTTTAGAGCCTTTTCCTTCAACAGCATAACAGAAGATTGTCCAAGGCGAACCTGCGAAACCAATTAACGGAACTTCGTCATTCAACATTTCTTTAGTCAATTTCACTGCGTCGAAAACGTAACCTAAAGTTTCATTTACATCTGGAACAAAAACTTGGTTTACTTGTTCCATGGTACGAATTGGATCTGGAATAATCGGACCTAAATTATCTTTCAATTCTACATGAATTCCCATTGCTCGTGGCACAACTAAAATATCTGAGAATAAAATCGCAGCATCTGGAGCAATTCTACGAATTGGTTGAACGGTAATTTCTGCAGCTAATTCTGGAGTTTCGCAACGTGTAAAAAAATCATATTTATCACGAAGTGCTCTAAATTCTGGCAAATATCTTCCCGCTTGACGCATCATCCATACTGGTGGACGCTGAACTGTTTCTCCTTTTAATGCTTTTAAAAATAGGTCGTTTTTTAACATGTTTTTTATTTTAGTTGCAAAGTCTCAAAGTGACAAAGTTGCAAAGGTTCTTATTTATATTCGTGAATTACATCTTCGATCACATCCTCGATTGTAGGCTGATCTGCGACGATAATGTTTTTGGTGATTTTTATTAAAGCTTCTGCGGTAGTATCGCCAATGCAGAAACAAATTTGCTTATTTATGGTGTTGTGTTTCAGATAACTTTTAACGCCAGACGGACTAAAAAACAAAATCGCTTCTGGATTTGCTTTTAATTTCTGAGGTTGAAGTGTAGTTTCATAAACCTCAATTTCGTTGAATTTAATTCCGTTTTCTTTTAAAGCTTCTGGTAAAGTATCTCTTCTCATATTACCGCTGAAAAAAGTATAACTCTCACTTCCATAAATCAATGTGATAATTTCAGCCAAATCGGCAGCATAACCTGTATGAGCCACGACATTAAAGCCATTATCGCTTAAAAGCGTTTTGGTTTTTGATCCAACGCAATACACGTTTTTTTTCTTTAATTGCTCTGAATCTGGATGTGATAAAATACTATGAACAGCATTTTGACTGGTGAAAATAAGATTTTCGTTGAGGTCCTTTAATTCGAAAGGTTTGTTTTCGGTTTTAATGAAATCGGCTTCGATTAATTCAACGCCATATTTCATTAACTCTTGTTTATGAAGAGGAGATAATATTTTTGTAGATACTATTTGAACTCGGTTTGCCATTACTTTTTCAGGGATTCTTTGATTTGCTGCATTAATTCCGTTCCGCCATTATTCAAAATCTCCTGAGCCGAGTTGAAACCTAGTTTTTTCCATTCCGAAATATCAACAGTTTTGTCAATTTCCAGTTTTTGTTTTCCATCGATAGAAAGCAAAACACCTTGAAAATGCAATGTGTCTTCGTCTTCATTATATGTAACCAAAGCTCCAATTGGTGCAGTACATCCGCCTTCAAGCGTTCTTAAAAACTGACGTTCGATGTGTGTGCAAATTTCAGTTTCAATATCATTTAACTGAGAAAGCGCATCCAAAGTATAATTGTCATTTTCCATTCCCACAACCAACATCGCTCCTTGTGCCGGCGCAGGAATCATCCAATCTAAGTTGATGAAATTCTCAGGTTTTAGATTAATTCTTTCCAAACCTGCAGCAGCAAAAACAGCTCCGTCCCAGTTGTTATCTTGTAACTTCTGCATACGCGTATTTACGTTTCCGCGTAAATCAACTACAGTATGATTGGGATATTTATTGAACCATTGTGCCTGGCGACGCAGACTTCCGGTTGCAATGGTACTTGGATTTGTGAAATCAGGATTTCCTTTATGGACTAAAATATCTAAAACATTGGCTCTTGCCAAAACTGCTCCTTGAACGATTCCTTTTGGTAAAGCCGTTGGAACATCTTTCATAGAATGCACCGCAATATCAATATCGCCATTAATCATGGCAATGTCTAAAGTCTTCGTGAAGATTCCCGTAATACCAAGTTCGTAAAGAGGTTTATCCAGAATAATATCACCTTGAGATTTTACCGCAACAATTGAGGTTTTATAACCTAAATCGTTTAGTTTTTTCTCTACAGTATGTGCCTGCCAAAGTGCTAATTCGCTGTCACGCGTTCCTATTCTGATTGTTTTTTCAGCCATGTTTTATTTTTTGAACCATATAAGTTATATAAGTAAATTTAAGCAGTTTGGGAAAACATACTTTTAAATCAAACTAACATAACTTGTTTTTTATTTTTGAACCATATAAGTTATATAATTAATTTAAGAGGTTTGGGTAAAACACAGTTTTTAAATGAACTTATATAACTTATATGGTTTAAATTTTAAACTAAGATGCTTTTATTTTGAAGACTTTTTCGATCCATTCGATGCTTTCATCGACCATGGTGCTGTCGTCTTTTAAATGATTTGCGAAATGTGTAGTGATTTTTTGAATGATTCGATTGCTGATGATTTCAGCTTGCTCTTCATTAAAATCGGCAATTTTTTTACTTTGAAAATCTAATTCCGAAGCTTTAATAGCGTTTAGTTTTTCTTTTAAAGCATTAATTGTCGGAGCAAATTTTCTTCCTTTCATCCAAGTAACAAATTCTTCTTTGATTTCTTCGATGATCGCTTCGGCTGCCGGAATGTGTAATTTTCTGTTTTCCAAAGTTTCATCTGTCAATTGAGACAAATAATCCATGTGGATTAAAGTTACGCCTTCTAAGTCCTCAACGTTTTCATTAACGTTTTTCGGAATTGATAAATCCAAAATCAATAAAGGTTTTTTCAGATTTAAAATCGCTTTGTCAACAGTTGGATTTTGTGCGCCAGTTGCAACAACCACAACATCGGCTTTTTGAAGTTCTAAATGCAATTCAGAGTAATCTTTAACAATCAAATTTAATTTTCCTGCTAATTTCTCTGCTTTGTCTTTAGTACGGTTTATTAAAGTGATGTGTTCGTTTTTAGTGTGTTTTACTAAATTCTCACACGTATTTCTTCCAATTTTTCCAGTTCCGAAAAGTAAAATGTTTTTGTTGCTGATGTCTTCTACATTTTTAAGAATGTATTGTACCGATGCAAAAGAAACCGAAGTTGCACCAGAACTGATTTCAGTTTCAGTTTTAATTCTTTTGCTAGCTTGAATAACCGCATTTACCAGTCTTTCCATAAAAGCATTTGCTAAACCTAAAGATTTAGAATGAATGAAACTGGTTTTAATTTGAGATATAATTTCGAAATCACCTAAAATCTGACTGTCTAAACCAGTTCCTACGCGAAATAAGTGATTGATTGCTTCTTGATTTTTGTAAACGAAACCAACTTTCTGAAAAGCGTCAACAGAACCATTACTGTTGTCGCAGATAAGTTTTATTAATTGAAACGGATGTTCTGCAAAACCATAAATCTCGGTTCTGTTGCAGGTTGAAGTTACAATTAAGCTTTCTATTCCTTCGCTTTTAGCTTGTTCCAGCAGGCGAGTCTTCGCAACTGCATCCAAACTAAATTGGCCTCTTACCTCGGCATCCGCTTTTTTATAACTCAGACCAACTGAGTAAAAATAAAGATGTTTCGGTACGTTATTGTTTTCCATAAATTCACTTTCATAAAAGTGCAACAAAATTATTACTATAGCATTGATAAAAATAACGCTAAAAGTACTTTTTATGTCGCTGTATGTTTTTTTGAACCTAAATAGGTGTTTTTGAGTAAAAAGGACTACTTTTGTAGCAAAATCAACTCATTAGAAAGGATTAGTTTAGAGTGATTCTAAATAAGATTTGAACTTTGTTTTGATTTTCGTTTCAAAAAAATATCGCTATGGGTTCTCAAGAAATTATAAAAATTGAAGACGACTTTACGCTGATCCGTTTTCAAAACGACGGTGCCGAACCATTTCATGCACAACACGAAATTATAGGTACTGGTCTGATACAGTTTCACTTCGGGATAAAAGGGAATGCAAAATTCTTGTTCAATCAAGGCACTTATGCTTTAGAATTGAAAGAAGAAAAATCGTTGCTTTTATACAATCCGCAGAAAGAATTACCGCTTAATTTAGAACTTGCTCCAAACTCGTGGGCGATTTCAGTAATTGTTTCCATCAAGAAATTTCACGCGTTGTTTTCTGCCGAAGCCGATTATATTACTTTTTTAAGTCCAGACAATAAAGACAAGAAGTATTATAACGAAGGAAATATCAGTCCGTCGATGGCGATTGTGTTGAGTCAGTTATTTCATTATAATCTTCATCCTTCGATAAAAAACCTTTATTACAAAGGAAAAGGATACGAATTGTTGAGTTTGTATTTCAACAGAACCGAAGACCCGAATGCAGAACAATGTCCGTTTTTAATTGACGAAGACAATGTTTTAAAAATCAGAAAAGCCAAAGAAATTGTAATCGCCAATATGGCCGAACCGCCAGGATTGCAAGAATTGGCAGATGAAATTGGTTTGAATTTGAAAAAGCTAAAAATGGGTTTCAAACAAATTTATGGCGATACGGTTTACGGTTTCTTATTCGATTACAAAATGGATTTCGCTAGAAAACTATTAGACAGCGGTTCTTATAATGTAAACGAAGTAGGATTGAAAATTGGCTACAGCACGGGAAGTCATTTTATAGCCGCATTCAAAAAGAAATTCGGAACAACACCGAAAAAGTATTTAATGTCGATTAATGCGAATGTTTAGTTGAATGAAAAAACTTGTTTTTATAATATTTACTCTCTT
>NZ_DASWYK010000239.1:0-16997 GCF_036405015.1 Flavobacterium sp.
GCAAAAGTGAACTGGCCCTCTTATCGGGATGGTGGCACGCCCGTATGATTTTAGATTTTAGATTTTAGATTTTAGATTTTAGATTTTAGATTTTGGATTTTGGAATTTGGAATTTTTGGATTGGAATTTAAAAAAATAAACCCGACAGGTTTTAAAAACGTGTCGGGTTTGAGAATCTATAATAAAAGAAAACTATTTTTTAGCTTTCCATGTAAGCTTCGATAGGAGCACAGCTACAAACTAAATTTCTGTCTCCGTAAGCATCGTCTACACGACGAACAGATGGCCAGAATTTATTTTCAGCGATGTAATCTAACGGATACGCTGCTTTTTCTCTTGAGTAAGGGAAATCCCAAGTATCATTAGTTAACATTGCTAATGTATGAGGTGCGTTTTTCAATACGTTGTTTTTATCATCAGCTGTTGCTGCTTCAATCTCTTTTCTGATCGAGATAAGCGCATCACAGAAACGATCTAATTCTGCTAAATCTTCAGATTCTGTAGGCTCGATCATTAAAGTTCCAGCAACTGGGAAAGAAACCGTTGGAGCGTGGAAACCGTAATCCATTAAACGTTTTGCGATATCACCCACTTCAATTCCGTTTTCTTTGAATGAACGGCAATCTAAAATCATTTCGTGAGCTGCTCTTCCGCATTCTCCAGTGTAAAGAATTGGGTAGTGTCCTTCGAAACGAGCTTTCATATAGTTAGCATTTAAGATCGCGTGTTCAGTAGCGCTTTTTAATCCTTCAGCACCCATCATTGTGATGTAACCGTAAGAAATTAAACATACTAAAGCAGATCCGTAAGGTGCAGAAGAAATAGCTGTAATTGCTTGCTCACCACCAACTTTTAAGATTGGGTTTGTTGGTAAAAACGGAACTAATTTTTCGTTCACACAAATTGGTCCAACACCAGGTCCACCACCACCGTGAGGAATAGCGAAAGTTTTGTGTAAGTTTAAGTGACAAACGTCAGCACCAATTGTAGCAGGATTTGTTAATCCAACTTGTGCGTTCATGTTTGCACCATCCATATATACTAATCCGCCGTTATCGTGGATTAATTTTGTGATTTCGATAATTGAAGATTCGAAAACTCCGTGAGTAGAAGGATACGTTACCATTAAACAAGATAAATCATCTTTATGTTCAATCGCTTTTTCTCTTAAATCTTCTACGTCGATATTTCCTTCTGGAGTTGTTTTCGTAACAATAATTTTCATTCCAGCCATCGCTGCAGAAGCAGGATTTGTTCCGTGTGCTGATGATGGAATCAAACATACATTACGGTGACCTTCGTTTCTTGACATGTGGTAAGCACGAATTGCCATTAAACCAGCATATTCTCCTTGTGCTCCAGAGTTTGGCTGTAAAGTTGTTCCAGCAAAACCTGTAATTACATTTAATTGCTGCTCTAATCTTTTCAACATTGTAAGGTAACCTTCAACTTGGTCAACTGGTGCAAACGGGTGAATGCTGTTCCAGTTTGGCATTGATAAAGGTAACATTTCAGAAGCTGCGTTTAATTTCATTGTACAAGAACCTAATGAAATCATCGAGTGATTCAATGATAAATCTTTACGCTCTAATTTTTTGATGTAACGCATCAATTGACTTTCTGAATGATGATTGTTGAAAACATCATGCGTTAAGAAAGATGAAGTTCTTTCTAACGAAGCTGGTAACTGACTAACCTCAGTTAATTCAGAGACAGAAACAGTTTCTTTTCCTAAAGCTTCAGCAAAAATTGTAACGATTTGGTTGATGTCTGCAATAGAAGTTGTTTCGTTTAATGAAATCGAAACTGATTCAGCATCAGGATAGAAGAAGTTTACTTTGTTTTTCTCCGCAACCGTTTTTACTTTTTGAGCGTCTGCTTTTACTAAAATAGTGTCAAAGTAAGCTGAGTTAACTTGAGAAACTCCAATTTTATTTAAAGCCTCAGCAGTAGTAACCGCCGATGCGTGAACTTTATTTGCAATATATTTCAAACCTTCTGGTCCGTGGTAAACCGCGTACATTCCGGCCATAACTGCTAATAAAACCTGAGCAGTACAAATGTTAGAAGTTGCTTTTTCACGTTTGATGTGTTGTTCACGAGTTCCTAACGCCATACGTAAAGCACGATTCCCGTTTGCATCAACAGAAACTCCGATGATACGACCCGGCATAGATCTTTTGTATTCGTCTTTAGTTGCAAAATATGCAGCGTGAGGACCACCATAACCCATTGGTACACCAAAACGCTGTGTAGTTCCAACAACAACTGCAGCTCCCATTTCTCCCGGAGAAGTTAAAGTTGCTAGTGATAAAATGTCAGCAGCAAAAGCTACTTTAATTTCGTTTTCTTTTGCTTTAGCAACAAAAGCACTATAATCGTTTACCTGACCGTATTTTCCTGGGTATTGTAAAATAGCTCCGAAGAATTCATTTGAAAAATCAAATGTTTCGTGCTTTCCAACCACTAATTCAATTCCGATTGGAGTTGAACGTGTTTGAAGTACAGATAAAGTTTGTGGTAAAATTTCTTCAGAAACGAAGAATTTATGTGTATTGTTTTTCTTTTGATCACGAGTACGAACGTCAAATAATAACGCCATAGCTTCAGCAGCTGCAGTACCTTCATCCAATAAAGAGGCATTAGCGATTTCCATTCCAGTTAACTCAATAACAGTAGTTTGGAAATTCAAAATAGCTTCTAAACGACCTTGCGCAATTTCTGCTTGGTAAGGTGTGTAAGCTGTGTACCATCCTGGGTTTTCAAAAATATTTCTCTGAATTGGAGCTGGAACGATAGTTGGATGATAACCCAAACCAATATATGATTTAAATGTTTTGTTTTTCTTCCCTAATTCGCGAATGTGATTTGCAAATTCGAATTCTGTCATCGCAGGATCTAAATTCAAAGGCGCTTTTAGACGAATATCATCTGGAAGTGTTTCATAAACAAGTTGTTCAATCGAATCAACTCCAATAGTTTTCAGCATGTGCTGAAGATCAGTTTCTCTTGGACCAATGTGTCTTAAAGCAAAAGCATCTGTTTTCATGTAGCTATCTAATGTTTTTAAATGAATGTAATTCGGCACTTTACGAGGCGAATAACATTTAAAAGTAAATGTGTTGTTTTTTTGTGGCGCAAAATTAAGTATTATTAATAATTTAATAGGTATTTTTAACTTCAATTTTTATCAAATTTATAACTAAAGAGTTGATTTGTTACCAATTGATTAGATTTGAGCTATGAAACTACTAAAACAAATATTCGATTTTTATTTAAACAGCAGCATTCACGTGGCTTTGTCCTGTTATGCTTTGGTCCGAATAACTTTTCATGTATTTCATATTCAGTATGATGAACCAATGGCACTTTTTGTTTTCTTCGGAACAATTGTAGGATATAATTTCGTAAAATATGATGCGCTCGTTCGCGTAAAGAAAAATCCGATTGGAACGCAATTGAAAATTATTGCCGTTTTGAGTTTTATTTCGGTTGTTTTAGTCGGATATTATTTCTTCCATTTAAAAAGAATAACACAAATCGTCTCTGTCGGAATTTTTGCCATAACCGCACTTTATACTTTGCCTTTTTTTCCAAACAGAAGAAATGCCAGAAACTGGGCAGGAGTAAAAATTTACATTGTAGCACTTTGCTGGGTGGGAGCAACTTTGGTTTTGCCTTTAATAAATGCCGAAATTCCGTTTACAACAGATTTCTTCATCAAATGCATTCAAAGATTTATCTTGGTTTTTGTGCTGATTTTGGTTTTTGAGATTTTAGATTTAGCAAACGACGATCCGCATTTGCAAACCGTTCCGCAAACAATCGGTGTAAAAAAGACTAAACTTTTAGGATTCTCGCTGTTGATCCCGTTTTGGTTTTTAGAGATTTTTGTTTCAACATTCAATATGCATGATGCCATTATAAACTTGATAATGGTCATAATGCTGATGCTGTTTATCGCTTTCGCAAATACCAATCGTTCGAAATATTATACTTCTTTTTGGGTAGAAGCGGTGCCAGTTTTTTGGTGGTTGATGGTGGTATTTCTCAAATGATAAAATTATTTTGGGCGTGCCCCTTTGGGTCGGGCTTTCGGCTATATCTTTTATTCCGCTCCGCTTCATAAAAGGATACCGCCTCTATCCCTCACGCAAATCGGAAAGTGAGAAAATATCATTTTCAAAAGACATAAAACAGAATATCTGTAGAAACATAGCCAATGGTTTCAACTATTGGGACGCAATGTTTCGCTTCGTATTTCGCATGGATTTTGAAAACGTTTCCCACGGTTGAAACCGTGAGCTATGTTTGAATTGATTGTTCGAAAAATTCAATTTTTATTTGAATTTTTTTTCAATTGCCTCCAGCTTCAGCTGGAGGTTAAAGAGATGTTCCCAATCTGGCTTTAGCCAAAAATCAAGTTCGGCTAAAGCCCAAAATATTAATTAAATTTCTCCTCCAGCTGAAGCTGGAGGCAATTCACAATCTGTTTTCCGAAACATCTTTCAAAACCTTATTTCTTTCCAAAAGAAAATTCGTCAAATGTT
Organism: Flavobacterium sp.; assembly: GCF_036405015.1. Lineage (GTDB taxonomy): Bacteria > Bacteroidota > Bacteroidia > Flavobacteriales > Flavobacteriaceae > Flavobacterium. The sequence goes on from NZ_DASWYK010000239.1 coordinate 4,551, forward strand.
TTTCAAGAAATAAAGCGTCAAACAGTTTTCCAAAAATCCCAAACGGAGTTTCATATTGCAATTTATCTTTCATAATGGTAATTCCATTTTCTTCTTCAAAAAAATGTTCATGTTTGAAAGATTTGAATTTACCTTTTTCCATTTCATCCACAAAATAATCATAAAGATTCATTGCGGTAATTCGGCTTTTATGAGTCAGATAAAATCCAAAATGTTTGCCACGCCAAGTAACAGTTTCATTTAAATTAATTAAACCAGAAGTTACTCCTTCAATTGCTTTTTCTTTTGATGGACTTGCAGATTTTTGATGAATGTCGATGTTTCTTGAGGCATCGAAAACGGCTTGTTTTGATGCGTTTATTTTTGTGGCTAGATTTATTGTGGTCACGATTTTAGATTATTTAAGTCCCAGAGGGACGACATATTTATAGTAATAGAATTATGCGCCGTTAGAGCCCCAGCGGGGTGATATATCTAATTTTTTTAAAACATTTCGCTCCGCTGGAGCTTTAGAAACGGATGTTATTGGATTCTATAAATATTTTGCTCCGCTGGAGCACAAAAAAAGGTTTCTAATTTTAAAAGCTTTTTAATGAAGTAAATCTTCAAAAGCCTCATCAATATCCCCAAACTTAAACTGAAACCCATTTTCCAAAAGTCGTTTCGGAATCACATTTCTACTTTTCAAAACCAATTCCGTTTCAGTTCGAATAAAAAAAGAGCCAATTTCTAGAAGAAAAGCATTCAAAGCAATTCCGAAAGGAAAACCAACCGCTTTTCGAAGTTTTTGCATGAAATCGACATTTCGAATTGGTTCGGGAGAAACAATATTTACAGCGCCAGTCATTTCTTTTTCAATAATAAAATCAACTGCATTGGCGAAATCTTCTTCATGAATCCAGCTTACAAACTGATTTCCTTTTCCTTGTTTTCCTCCAAAACCAATTTTAGCCAAAGTCTTTAGCGGAATCAAAGCACCGCCATTTTTTCCTAAAACAATAGAAGTTCGTAAAGCGGTTTTTAAAGTTCGTGGAGTTTCAGTTTTGAAAAACGCTTTTTCCCAAGAAAGTGCTACATTTATAGAAAAGTCATTTCCGATTTCGCCATCAACTTCATCCATTTTTTTGTCTAAAGAAAAACGATAAATAGTTGCAGTTGATGAATTCAGCCAATGTTTCGGCGGATTCTGGCAATTTAAAACCGCTTTATTCAAAACTTTGGTACTGTCAATACGAGACCATAAAATTTTCTTTTTATTTTCTTTCGTATAACGGCAATCAACCGATTTTCCAGCGAGGTTAATCAAAATTGTTGCGTTTTCTAATTCTTTTTCCCAACCAGAAAATGATTTGGCATTCCAGTTTACATATTTAATTCCGTTTTCCGTTTTTGATTTTCCACGGGTAAGAATTACAATTTCATCAAATTTATTTTTGAAATGATTTATTAAAACCTGTCCGAGAAAACCTGTTCCTGCGGCTATAATGAGTTTTGTCATTTTTATATTTTTTTGCGTTAAACCTGACGGGTTTTTAAAACCCGTCAGGTTTCCGAGCGATTAATTAAGAATAAAAACTAAAGCAATAATTCTATACAAAATCCAAGTGAAAGATAAATAAAAAGGAAGTTTTAAAACTTTCACTCTTCTAAAATGTTCCAAAAACATAATCAAAACCGTAACTCCAAACCATCCTAAAATAATCATCTGTGGAAGCAGAACAAATTGACTTAAAAGTAAAACAGGTGTTAGAATTAAACTTCCCATTAAAGAAACCGTCATTAAATTTCCTGCGTAATTCAGTATCGTTTGTTTGTCAAATTTGAAAAGAAATAAACTTTGAAATACAATTTGACCAAAAGCTAAAATTAACTCTCTTGCAATGTTGCTTTTCGGAAAATTCAAAATCAAATTAGAATATCCAAATAAAGTGAAAGTGGTTATTGTCAGTGCAAAACCAATAAACAAAAAGCGATATTTATAATTGAAATCGGGAACACATTGTAATTTGTTTTCTTCTTTTACATTTCCAGGAATAATCACTTTTCGATTGTAAGAAACAAAAGAATATAGCTTTTTCAGAACGAAATGAATCGGTTTTACAGTTGCCACTTTTTCAATTAATGGAAAAGAAAAACCAACGACTTTTATCAAACTATCAATTCCGTAAGTTACCGTTTGAGTTTTATTATCAACCAACGCAATTTCGTTTGGAGCACGTTTTAAATCCACAAAATTCTGCTCTTCTTCAGATAACTGGCAATAAGATTTTCTTCCGTTTTGATCTAACATCCCGCTTTTTACAAATCCAGTAGTATATAAACTGCAAAGCGGACAATCTTCATCATAAAGCAAAGTTTGGTTTTCGAGCGTTTTCATAATTTTAGGTTTTAAAGGTTGAGTAATTCTAAGCGTATAATTCTTCTTCAACTGGGATTTGTTGAAGTTTTCTTTTATTCTTAACTGTAATTTCAGATCCTTTTGCTAAGAATACAGAGGTTGGTTTTTTAGTTTGAAGAAATTCAAAATCGCTTCCATAAGTTTCTTTAAAATCAATATCAATTCGATGATTTAAAACTTCAAATTGTTCCCATCTTGGATGTGTTACTTCATATTCAAAAGTGGTTTCTTCGTCGATTTTTGTATAGCCGAAATAATGTTCGGTAATAAATTCAGCTTCAGAACCAATTTTGATTTGGCTAACATCTTTTTTGGTTTCAATTTCAATTGTATTCCATTCTTTATTGTTTTTCCATTGATAGATGAAAGTGTTTGTATCTTCATTTTTGACAATTTCATGCTTCATTTTTTGAGTTTCATAATGTTCCTGATACAAAGTATTGGCAATAAAAGTGATGGCTTTTTTCGGAACAATTTCTTTGATAAAAACAACACCGCGTTTCCATTCGCCATTTTCAAAACGTTTGACATAAAACCTCAAATTCACTTCTTCAAAGTTGATGTGAAACGGAACTTTCAATCCTAAAACTTTAGTGTTTCTGAACATAAATCCAACTAAACTCACATAACATTTGTCGTTCCAAATATCAATCTCAGTTCCAGCGGGAACATATTGCTCTAAAACCTCACGATCAACTTCATAATTGAATAAGGCTAAATTTTTCCATTCTGCTTTTAAGAAATTCATTTGTGTGCTTTTTTGTAGATTAATATTGAAAGATAAAAGGCCAATATTGCTGGTATTCCCATTAAAAAATAGGTTTTAAGATCATGAGATGAAATTGGATTTATGCAAATCAAGGCAAAATAAAAAACTACTCCTGCAATATACAATTGGAGATATTTGTTTTTGGGTTCGTCAAGCAACATACATCCTCCAATTGTAACTTGAAAAAGTCCTGTAAGTATGCTGAACAATAATCCATATGCACTAAGATCAATGATTTTTAAGAAAGCTAACAGAAAAATTATTGCTGGAACACCAACAAAGAAATAATTGAGATAGTTAATATTTTTCATAGTTATTGATTGTTTTAAACTTTCAGAAAAAAATGAAAGTTTGAATTAAATTTTTTTATTTCATCATTTTTATAACTAATTTTCCAAGCCAATTATCATTAAATTCAGTCATTTTATCCAACATATTATCTGCTTTTAAAACAAAATCATATAATTTGGAAGTCTGATCAACAAAGTGCTTTTCTTCTGCAGAATCTTTTGCTTCAATAGTCGAAACTTCTTTTAAGATTTTAAGAGTAGGTTTGATTTCTCTTTTGCTTCTTTCTCTTGAAATTTTAACTGCTAATTCGTCTAAATCTTTTTCAGCTGTAAAGAATTCTTTTCTTTCTCCAGCTTTATATTCTTTATAGACAATTCCCCAATCCATTAAACCGCGTAGGTTCATGCTGGCATTTCCTCTAGAAATTTGCAATTCTTCCATAATGTCTTCCATAGAAACAGGTTCGTTTGAAACCATTAATAAAGCGTGGATCTGTGCCATGGTTTTATTAATGCCCCATTGAGAACCTAATGCTCCCCAAGTTTGAACGAACTTATTTTTTGCTTCTTTGAATTCCATGAAACAAATGTAAGTAAAAGTTTTTAAACTTTCAAAAATAATTGAAACATATTTAACAAATAATAAAGTTATGTTAATTCGACCCTTGAAATTTTTGATTAAATAATGATACAGCTATTTTTGTAAAAATCACATTTTATGGAATTATACTACACATTTTCGGTGCTTATTGTATTAGCATCTTTCTTCGCCTATTTAAATTTAAGATTTTTAAAACTTCCTGGAACGATTGGAATCATGATTATTGCCATGTTGGTTTCAGTTGGAATTCGTCTTTTGGGAGATTCTTATTTTCCTGCAACTACCAAGCATTTTTTTGATTTAATCAAACAATTTGATTTCAACGAAATCTTAATGGGAGCCATGTTGAATTTTCTTTTATTCGCTGGAGCATTACACGTAAATATGGCCGACTTGAAAGAACAAAAAGTGTCAATTATGATATATTCTACAGTTAGTGTTGTGTTGTCGGCTTTAATTATTTCGTTTTTGCTTTTTTATATTGCACCACTTTTTGGAATTCATATTCCGTATATATTTTGTTTAGTTTTCGGAACTTTAATTTCTCCAACAGATCCAATTGTGGTGTTGGGAGTTTTAAAAGAGGCAAAAGTTCCTAAAAGAATAGAAACTAAAATCGTTGGTGAATCCTTGTTTAATGATGGAGTAGCGGTAGTAATGTTTGCCGTTGTTCTTAAAATGGCAACAGACCCAACATTTGATGCTACTTTTGGTTCAATTACTTGGTTATTTATAAAAGAAGGAATCGGTGGACTTTTACTAGGAGCGTTGTTCGGATTTACTGCATCTAAAGTCATGAAAAAAGTTGACGATTATAAAGTTTCAGTTTTAATCACACTTTCTATTGTAACAGGAGGGTTTTTAGTAGCTCAAGCGTTACACGTTTCTAGTCCGCTAGCAATGGTTGTTGCCGGATTGATTATTGGGAATTATGGCAAAAAAGTTGCCATGAGCGAAGTTACCAAAGACTACTTAGGAAAGTTCTGGGAACTTATTGATGAAATCTTAAATGCAGTTTTATTCCTTTTTATTGGATTTGAATTACTATTACTTCCAGATCTAAACAAACAATTACTAACAGGTTTTGTAGCTATTTTTATTGTACTATTTTCACGATTAACTTCGATTGTTTTACCTTGGAAATTCTTCGATATCTTTAAGTTCTTCGGAATCAAATCGGCTTATAATAAAGGTTCCTTGATGGTTTTAGTTTGGGGAGGAATTCGCGGTGGAGTTTCGATTGCGTTAGTTCTTTCGATGCCGGAAAGCGAATATAAAAACTTATTACTTGAGGTGACTTATATTGTTGTTTTATTCTCGATTGTTGTTCAAGGATTAACTGTTGGAAAGTTGGCGAAACGAGTTTTGGAGAAAGAATAAAGAATATAGAGAATAGAGCAAAGAAGAAAGATTTTTATTCTTTGTTTTAGATTATTAAACTGAAAACCCTGCAAGTTAACTTGCAGGGTTTTTTATTATTTTTTTGTGGTTGAATATTTTTAAGCTTTTAAGTTTGTTTATTTTTTGAGAGATTTTTCTTAATTTTAATTTGTGATTTATTCTGCAACTAAATTTTAGTTGCAGAATGAAAATTTAATGATAAATTTGTATGAGTAAAATTGATAAACTGATTGAAAGGTTAAAATCAAGACTAAAAGATTTTTCTTGGGATTGAAAATGCTGAAAGTGCTAAATCATTTTGGATATAATCAGATTTCACAAGGAAAAACAGGTGGTTCAAGAAGAAAATTTGTAAATGAGAATAAACAGATTATAAGTTTACATGAGCCACATCCGCAAAAAGTTTTGAAGGGATATCAGCTTGATATTATTATTGAATATTTGGAATTGTAATATGAAAAACTATTTAGAACATAACGGATATATTGGGACATTGGAATTTTCTGCAGATGATAAAATATTCTTTGGAAAAATTCAAGGCATAAACGATTTAGTAACTTTTGAAGGTTCTTCGGTTACTGAATTGGAGGACTCTTTTAAAGAAGCTGTTGACGATTATTTAGAAACTTGTAAATTATTAAATAAAGCTCCAGATAAAACTTATAAAGGATCTTTTAATGTGCGAGTATCACAAGAATTACATCAAAAGATAGCGCTGTTGGCAGTTAAAAAAGGATTAAATTTAAATGAAATCGTAAAAGAAGCAATATCTTACGTTGTAAAACATGAAGAGGTTTTAAATTAAAAAATAAAAAGATCATCTTTATCGCTTATCATCTTTAGAATAATTAGATTCTCCGTTAATATTAATTTCTCCACCTAAAAACTTCGGTTCACGATTTCTCAAAACATCAAAAAAGGATTTACATCTTGAAAAACATTCTCTAAGTTGAACATAATTGTACCCTAGATATTGTCCTTTATTTGCCGAATATCCAGCTGATTTTATTCCCAATTGATTTCCAATATAAATTGCACGGTTTAAGTGATATTCTTGTGAAATTAAAGTCGCTTTTTTGATTTTGAAAATGTATTTGGCGCGATACATTGTTGAATAGGTATCGAAACCAGCATAATCAATAAAAATCTTTGTGGTGTCTACTCCATGCGAATAGCAATAATTTTTCATTACAGTCAATTCATCATATTCATCACGACCATTATCTCCAGAAAGTAGAATTTTATTGATGCGTTTTGCCTTCCAAAGCATAATTCCTGCATCAAGTCGGTCTTTTAAATATTTGCTAGGTTGATTTCCGTTGATTCCGGCGCCAAAAATAATTCCGACATCATTCTTTGGAAACTTTTTAATAGAATAATGAATATACTTTTTAGTGGAAGAGGTTACATGATAATTGATAGAAAGAATTGTAACCAATCCAATAATGGCAAGATAGAGGGCTATTTTAAAATATTTTTTCATGGCGCATATTTGTAAGATTAATATTTAAAACACGAAGATAACTAAATTTACTTTCAGATAAAATCATAAAAAAACCGAAGCAATAAAGCCCCGGTTTAATCTAAAATTACAGTGATCAGAATTTAATCTAAAATCTAAAATCTGAAATCTAAAATTATAAAAGTCCCGCTCTCTTCAACAAAGCCTCAGGTTTTGGTTCTTGGCCTCTGAAACGTTTGTATAAAGTCATCGGATGTTCTGTTCCTCCTTTAGAAAGTACGTTGTCTTTAAATTTCTTCGCTATTTCTTCATTGAAAATGCCATTTTCATGGAAATATTCAAAAGCATCAGCATCTAGAACTTCCGCCCATTTGTAGCTGTAATATCCAGAAGAATAGCTACCTTGGAAAATATGAGAAAAAGCAGTACTCATCGCATTTTCTTTTACATCTGGATATAATTGTGTATTCGCAAATTGCTCTGTTTCGAAAGTTTTAAGATTTGTAATATTCGTTGGATCTTGCCCGTGCCAAGCCATATCCAATAATCCGAAACTTAACTGACGCAATGTTGCCAAACCTTCTTGGAAACTCGCACTTTCTTTAATTTTCTGAACATACTCAATCGGAATAATTTCTCCCGTTTGGTAATGATTCGCAAACAAAGCCAAAGCTTCTGGCTCGTAACACCAATTCTCCATAATCTGACTTGGCAATTCTACAAAATCCCAGTAAACAGAAGTTCCAGACAAACTTGGATAAACCGTGTCAGCCAACATTCCGTGTAATCCGTGACCAAATTCGTGGAATAAAGTCGTCACTTCATTAAAAGTCAATAATGAAGGTTTTGTTTCAGTCGGTTTTGTAAAATTACAAACGTTCGAAATATGTGGTCTTTCGTTGACGCCGTCTTTTACATATTGTGATTTGAATGAAGTCATCCAAGCGCCGTTTCTTTTCCCTTTTCTTGGGAAGAAATCGGCGTAGAAAATCGAAACTAAATCATTTTTAGCATCGCGAACTTCATAAGTGGTAACTTCTTCGTGGTATTTATCGATGTCGAAAACTTCGGTAAATGTTAAACCGTAAAGTTTTTTAGCAACAGTAAAAGCACCATCTAAAACTTTTTCTAACTGAAAATAAGGTTTTAGTTTTTCATCATCTAAATTAAAAAGCTGTTGTTTTAATTTTTCAGAATAATAAGCGCCGTCCCATTTTTCTAATTGCTCGATTCCGTCTAGTTCTTTTGCGAAAGCAGTTAATTCTGCAAATTCTTTTTGAGCTGCCGGTTTTGCTTTTGCTAATAGATCATTTAAAAAAGAAAATACTTTTTCTGGACTTTCGGCCATTCTTTCTTCTAAAACAAAATGAGCATGCGTTTTATAGCCTAATAAATTTGCTCTTTCGTGACGCAATTTTGCAATCTTTAAGACATTCTCTTCGTTGTTAAATTCGTTTTTTTGAAAACCTTTTGCGCCAAAAGCAATGGCCATTTTTTTACGCAATTCACGATTATCAGCATAAGTCAAAAACGGAACATAACTTGGATGATCTAAAGTGAAAATCCAGCCTTCTTTTTCCTGATTTTTTGCTAATAATCTTGCCGCTTCGATTGTGCCTTCTGGTAAACCTGACAAATCTTTTTCATCCGTTAAATGCAATTCGAAGTTGTTGGTTTCTGCCAAAACATTTTCGCCAAACTGCAAACTCAATTTCGATAATTCTTTGTCGATTTCTCTTAATTGATTTTTTTTGTCTTCTGGCAAATTCGCTCCGTTTCTAGAAAAGCTTTTGTATTTTTTATCTAATAAGGTCGTTTGCTCTGGGTTGAGGTTCAAACTTTCTTTTTGATCGTAAACAGCTTTTACGCGTGCAAATAATTCAGCATTTAAGCGAATGTCATTTCCAAATTCTGAAAGCCAAGGCGAAACTTCCTGAGCAATTTTCTGCATTTCGTCATTCGTTTCAGCCGAATTCAAATTGAAGAAAACACTAGAAAGACGATCTAAAACATCGCCAGAAAAATCCATCGCCACAATTGTGTTTTCAAAAGTCGGTGCGTCTGGATTGTTTGTGATCGCATCAATTTCGGCTTTAGCCAAAGCAATTCCTTCCTGAAAAGCAGGAACGTAATCTTCGATTTTAATTTGCGAAAAAGGTGCGGTATTATGTTTGGTATTGAAATATTGTGTTAATACGCTCATTTTTTTAGTTTTCAGTCTCAGTCTCAGTTTGCAGTATGAACTAAGAATCGAGAGTTATTTTTAAGTGTTCAGTCGCAGTCGCAGTCTCGGTTTTCAGTCTCAATAGGCACTGAAAACTGAGACTGAAAACTATTTAAGACCTTCAGCCGCTTTATTAACCGCAGCTTTCAATTCTTCTTTATAAGCAATAATCGTATCCAAAACTTTTTTGTCATGGCTTCCGATGATTTGTGCTGCTAAGATTCCAGCATTTTTTGCTCCGTTTAAAGCTACAGTTGCAACAGGAACGCCGCCAGGCATTTGTAAAATAGATAAAACAGAATCCCAACCATCAATAGAATTGCTTGATTTTACTGGAACTCCAATTACTGGAAGCGGAGACATTGAAGCCACCATTCCTGGTAAATGTGCTGCACCGCCTGCACCGGCAATAATTACCGAAATCCCGCGATTGTGTGCATTTTTGCTGAAATCGAATAATTTCTCTGGCGTTCTGTGTGCCGAAACAATATCTACTTCAACTTCAACATTGAATTGTTTTAATATGTCGATTGCATCCTGCATAACTGGCATGTCTGAGATGCTTCCCATTATAATAGCTACTTTGCTCATGTTTTTATTTTTGTTTCAAGTTTTTAAGTTTCAGGTTTCAAGTTGTTACTGAGATTTAAAAAAATATTTTGTTATTAACTGTAAACTTTGACTGCGACTGAAAACTAACTTAAGCGCTAATCACTCGAATAGTATTCTTGACTTCTTCAGCGATTCTTCTTGCTTCCTGCATATTCTCATTTACAATCGTCACGTGACCCATTTTTCTAAAAGGACGCGTTTGTTTTTTACCGTAAATATGTGGCGTAACGCCATTCCATCCTAAAATGGTTTCGATGTTTTCATATACTACATTTCCAGAATAACCTTCGGCACCTACTAGGTTTACCATAATTCCGGCCACTTTGCTATCTGTGTTTCCTAAAGGAAGATCTAAAATAGCGCGTAAATGATTTTCGAATTGTGAAGTATAACTTGCTTCGATAGAATAATGACCGGAATTATGCGGACGCGGAGCAACTTCATTAACCAAAATTTCATCATCTTGAGTTTGAAACATTTCAACTGCTAAAAGTCCAACGTGATTGAATTTTTCAGAAACGTTTAAAGCAATTGCTCTGGCTTTTTCGGCTACTTTTTCGTCGATTCTTGCTGGGCAGATTACATATTCTACTTGGTTGGCTTCTGGGTGAAATTCCATCTCTACAACCGGATAGGTTTTAATTTCTCCTGATGGATTTCTGCAAACAATTACCGCCAATTCGTTTTTGAACGGAACCATAGTTTCGGCAATACATTCCACATTTGGAAGATTATCTAAATCTGAAATCTGGCGAATAACTTTTACGCCATTGCCGTCGTAACCAAATTCGGTGCATTTCCATACAAATGGAATCGTGATTTCATTATTTCCAACTGATTTTTGCAATTGCGCCGGATTTTCAAAACGTAAATATGATGCAGTCGGAATATTACTTTCTGTATAAAAGTCTTTTTGAGTTCCTTTATTCTGAATACCTTTTAAAGTTTTTGGAGATGGATATACTTTTACGCCTTCATTTTCTAATTGCGTCAAAGCTTCAAGGTTTACCAATTCAATTTCGAAAGTCAAAACATCGACTTGTTTCCCGAAGTTGTAAACTGTATCATAATCCATTAAATCGCCTTGGAAGAATTTGTTGCAGGCAATTTTACTAGGCGCTTCATCGCTTGGATCTAGAACGTAAGTTTGTATATCAAATTTTCTAGTGTCGAACAAAAGCATTTTGCCTAATTGTCCGCCACCTAATATTCCTAATTTAAAATCAGAAGAAAAATAATTCATTTTGAGTTGTGTTTTTGCAAAGATACTTTTTAATCTTTTTTTAGCCAAAATTTAGTTTTTTCCGCCACGAATTCACGAATTGTGTTTTAAAGTTTTTCCGCCACGAATTCACGAATTTTTTCTTTTCCACTTTGTGTGTAAAAATATAATTCGTGAATTCGTGGCTATCAAAAAAAATGCTATTTTATTTTCTTCAAAACTTCTTTTGCGACGGCTTTGTACGCGGCCGAATGGTCTCCGAAATCTTTGTCAATTATTACTTTTAATTCGGGATGAATCCAATCGTAGTGATTTCCTAGAATGTATAAAGTTCTTATGGAATAGGCTTTTGTGGCGACTTTCACATCATTAATTAGCCAATCAAAACTTGCTTCGATACAATCTTGGAGATTTTCTTCGGAGAGCTTAATGCAGTTTTCGTTTTTCTTATAATGAGATTTTACCAAAAGCTGTGTCACTTTCGCAATTGGACGAAGGGAACTTTCGTCTTTTAAAACTTTCAAATTCGAACAGAAAAAATCCAGATGAGATTGTAGCCAAAGCAATTCTTCGTAGGAAACAAATTCTAAAATCCAGCAGGCTTTATGGTTGTTTTTGTCTTCGGGCGAAAAACAAATTGAAACTAATTCGCTGAAAAGAGATGGATTTTCCAAAACATCTTGTGCAGCTTTTAGACGGTTTTCTCTATAAGCATTTACGTAATCTAGTTTTTTTTGTAATTCAGACGGCATCGTTCTAGCGATATTTAAATACTTAGCTAAAATACATAATTTAATGAGATAATTCCGTAATAGTTTATTGGTAAGCCTGGATAATAAAATCTAGGTTGCGCATTTCCAACTCCGGTTGCGTTGGTTAAAATCATGGATGCATATTTTTCGTTTGTAACATTGTTGATTCCTGCATCCAAATGAGTTGTTAAACCTTGTAAAATCTCAAATTGATATCCTGTTTTTAAATTTAATAACGAATAAGAATCTGAAAAATTGACGTTTGAATCATTCATTGGGATTTTATCTGTGAACTGAAAATCGGCTGAAAAGTAAAATCCTGAATTCGTATTGAAATTAAAACCTGCACTTGCAGTATTCACTGGAACTCCAGTTAATTTATTTCCAGAATAATCATTTCCGTTATCTACAAATTCTTTGAATTCATAATTTCCGATGGAAGCGCTTGCGTAAGAGTTTAAATTGAAAGTTCGATTGATGGTCCAATTGTGTTTTAGTGCGATTTCAATTCCTTCGTGAAACGTTTTTCCAGCATTTACGCCTTCATATTGATCGTCACCGATTCTTTTAGCCACCAACAAGTCTTTAATTTCCATTCGATAAACCGCAATTTCAGCATATAATTTTTTGCTGAAAAGATGAAGTTTGCTTCCCAATTCAAAATTATAACCCGTTTCTGGTTTTATGTTTTGGTTGATATTTCCTGTACTCGTTAA
>NZ_DASWYK010000240.1:0-4977 GCF_036405015.1 Flavobacterium sp.
TAATTTTCTCAAGTTTCTCTATGTTGTTTTATGCAAAAAGATACAACTTGTCTGAGTCTTTCTGGGCTTATTCTTACAGTGTTTTCTACACTTTCAGTTTATTCTGGATTGCGCCTTATGCGATAGCAACAGCTAACAAAAAAGGATGGTTGACAAGAGGATTATAAATTAGTACACTATTCATTCTATATAAAAACTCCGTAAAGAAAAACCCGCTGTATTTTCAGCGGGTTTTTTGATTTATCACATAAACGTTTAATATTCTTAATGTTCCGTAGGAACATCTCGTTGGTAAAAAAAAATACCTCGTTTTGTGTTGTGTCCTGTAGGGACACTTGATTTTTCTAAATGGAATATTCAAATCAATAATCAAACGTTCCTACGGAACGTACTGTATGATTCAAAATCTATTTCTACTACCGACGAGATGTTCCTACGGAACATTACAAAAGGTTGATACGAGTTGTTCAAAGAAATTAATATTCCAAAGAAGCAATAATTTGTTTTTTCATAGAAGTATGAATATAATCTAAAGCTTCGGCATAAGAAATAGAATAACGTCTCTCAATTTTTTGAAATTGCTCTGGAAATTCACTTAAAATTTTATCGTAATAAATATCCAAATGACTTTCAGAAGGCATTTCATATTTCAAACGAAGCTGAAATCTTCTCAATAAAGCACTGTCTATAATTTCGTAATGATTCGTTGCGCAGATTACTAAACTATCTGAAGGAAAATAATCAAAAAGCTGAATTATCGTATTGACCAAACGTCTCATTTCGCCAACATCTTTATCGTCGCTGTCACGGCTTTTTCCGATTTGATCAAATTCATCTAAAAATAAAACCGCTCTTTCGCGAATTGCTTTATCAAAAATGGCTTTTAGATTTTTAGAAGTTTCACCAATTCTCGCATCAATTACAGTGCTGAGGTTTACAATGATAATCTTTTTGTTTAACGTATTTGCAATCGCTTTGGCAGTTGTCGTTTTACCACAACCCGAACTTCCGTGAAGCAATATTTTATTATCAACTTTGAGATTGTATTTTTTTAATTCGTCAATATATTGATGTTCTTTGATAATTTGAAGTAACAAAGCTTTATTTTCCTCGCTAAAAAACAAATCGTCTAAAGCGATTTTTTCAGTATCAATTACGGTAAGATCATTCAGGTTCATCTGCGTTTTATTTGCTGCAAAATTAAGTTTTATTCTGCAATGTTTTCATTCCAGATTTCTTTTCCTAAAAAACGATTTCCAAAGATCGAAGTTCCAATTCTTACCATATTAGAACCTTCGGCAATCGCCAGTTCTAAGTCTTGTGACATTCCCATGGAGAGTTTTAAATCTTCTAAACCTTCAATTCCTTCAGCGTAAATTTCATCTCGAATGGTTCTTAAAAGTCGTAAAGACGGAATCATTTTTTCTTTTTCAACATCTAAAAGTCCAATGCTCATTAAACCTTTAATATTCAAGGTTTCGTACGTTTTTATTTTTTTAATGAATGATAAAACTTCTGAAGGATCCAATCCAAATTTGCTTTCTTCATAAGAAGTATTCACCTGAACAAAAACATCTAATTTTCTGTTTTGGTTTTGAAGTTGTTTGTGCAATTCATCAGCCAGATTTATTCGATCCAAAGATTGAATGCAAGTCACGTATTTCAAAACATCTTTTACTTTATTGGTTTGAAGATGTCCAATAAAATGCCGTTCAACAGGAAGATTTTTCAAAACATCATTTTTATCTCGTAGTTCCTGCATTTTATTTTCTCCCATTAAAGTTTCGCCAGCTTGAATTGCAATTCGTATTTGTTCTGCCGGAACAGTTTTAGTTGCCAATAAAAGCTGAACATCAGCTGGATTTCTGCCAGCCAATACACAAGCATTTTCAATACGCTGATGGACTTTAATCAAATTAAAAATAATATCGTTTTTCATACCGCAAAATTAAACCTAATCTGGAAGGTGCTTTTGATCCAGTTTTTGTAATTAAAAGTAGTCCAGATAAAACGATTGTTTTTAAATTAATTGAATTTAAAAACAATTTTTATTTAAAATCTCAACTGGACCAGTACCGCTCAAAAAATGAAAAAACTGGATGATTCACTACTTCCAAAACCAATATAAATTTGCAAAGAGAAAACACAGAATCTTAGTGACTTAGAACCTTAGCACCTTTAAAAAAAATGAAAATAGCAGTTTGGGATACTTATGTAACCCGCAAAGACGGAAAAATTATGCATTTTGATATTTTAGTTGATGAAAATGTTAACGATGCAGAACAAGTTTATGAATACGGAAAATTATACTTAAAAAGTGTAGATCAAGAAGGGCAGGCATTATCTTCTAAAGAATGCCGTTTTTGTCACATTGATAAAGCACCGATTGAAGTAGAAAATCAAGTTCGGGCAAATGGTTTTTCTATTATTGAAATGGAAAACTGTAATTGATTTATTTTAAACACATAGAAACATAGTTTTTAAAATACTTCAAAAAGGCGTTTCACTGTCATTAATGCACATAGCTATGTGTAATGACCAGTCATTCTATTTTTATCCTTTCAATAAATATAAAATCTATGTTTCTATGTGTTAGAAAAAAAAGGTTTTGATTTCTTTCAGCCGGGCAAACTGTTTGTTACCCTGAGTGAAGTCGAAAGTTTTTTTATAACAATTTTGCAAGCGCTTTTATTCCTTCTTCAATTTGTTTTTCAGAAAGTGAAGCATAACCCAAACGAAAACCTTTGATCATTTCGTCAAAACTAAATCGGTCAGGGTTCATGATTTGAATGCCTAGTGCTTTTAGCTTTTCGAAAATTTCCAGAACATTAACTTCTGAATTTGGAACAATCCAAAACGCAAGTCCGCCTTCGGGTTTTGTAAACGTGATTTTGTCTTGCAGATATTGATTTAAAATGCTTTCAAAATAATCTCTTTTGTTTTTGTAAACCAAATTAGTCTTTTTAAGATGACGCTTTATTTTACCTTCATTGATGAGGTTTAGAATTGCTTCTTCCATAATATTATCGCCCTGAACATCGATGATTTTTCTATGGTTTCCAATTTTTTGAATGTTCTCATGTGAACTCGCTAAATATCCAATACGTAAAGCTGGCGCGACAATTTTACTGAAAGTGCCAATATAAATGTAATTTTTCAGAGCCGAATAACTCGAAATTGGAAGTATCGGTCGTTGTCCAAAATGAAATTCATTATCATAATCGTCTTCAATTATTGTAAAATGATACTGATTGGAAAGTTCAATCAATTTTAATCTCTTTTTTAAAGACAAGGTCACTGTAGTCGGAAATTGATGATGAGGTGTAACATAAATCGCTTTTATGTTTTTATGCTGAAGGTATTTTTCGACTTGATTAATATCTAATCCGTCAGATTCTACATTTACAGGAAGTAAAGTTGCGCCAGCATTTTCAAAAGCTTCCCAAGCAGGTTTGTAACCGGGATTTTCAACCAAAACAAAGTCGCCCGATTTTAATATACAATGTGAAGCCAAATACATCGCCATTTGACTTCCTCGTGTAATGCAAATTTGATCGTGCGAAATACTCATACCACGTTTAAAATTCAGCATTTGGGCAATTGATTTTCTGAATTCGAGACTTCCTAATTCATTGCTGTAACCCATAATCTGCCAGCGTGATTTTCGGCTGAATAATTCTCTGTAGGCTCTTGCCAAATCATTCATTGGTGCCAATCGGCTGTCGGGAAGTCCATCATCAAAAGTCAGATAACTTTTAGGCTCTTCCATAATGGTTTCTGACTCTTTTTTGTTTTCTGAAATGAGAGAAAATTTTGGAAGGGAATGCGTTACAAAAGTTCCTTTTCGGTCAACAGAGATAAGCCAGCCTTCGGCAATCAAAACGTCTAGAGCTTCAACAACCGTATTCCGATTCACTTTCAATAATGCCGCCAATTGCCTGCTTCCAGGAAGAGCATTACCGCTAATTAATTTCCCTGTTTTAATCGCATCAATCACAGCATCGGCAATTTGAAGATAAATCGCTTTGTTGGATTTTTTGTCAAGCTGAATTTCTAATGACCACGGACGAAGCATCTGGACTATTTTTTATTTAAAAATAAAAACTATTTACTAGTCCAAAAATACAATAATTATAAGATGGAAAATATATTTTGTAAAAAAGTTCAAAGCTAAAATCAAAAGGGGCATTCAATAAAAAAGGGAACGGTTATAGACGTTCCCTTTTTTTTCTAAGAGTATTAAGAAAGTACTGTATCTGGCAGGACAACAGTTTTTTGAGTAAAATTTAAAGTCAATTGATCCAAATGTCCGTAGAAAAAAGTATCCAGAACTTCTTGGAAAACCGGATGGGCATTTTCTACCTGAACAAATAAACTCATAGACGAATGCAGTTTTCTGGCGTCAAGTTCGCCCAGAATACCTTCAGCAGATTTCTTTTTAAAAGTCAGCAACAATTTTGAAATTTCAATTAAATGTTTCGCCAAAATCGGATGATTTAAAAATTCAGTTGCCTCTTTCAGATCTGCAACAGCATAATAATCGGAGAGAGCACTTTTTCCTAATCCTTGTATTTGCGGAAAAATAAACCACATCCAATTGGTTTGTTTTTTACCTTTTTTAAGTTCAGAATAGGCAGTTAAGTACAATTTGTTTTGAGCATCTAAAAATCGGGTCAAATCATTTTTTGCATAAATCATGTTGAGATCATTTATTAAATGGTTTGTAAATCGGGTTTCTATATCGGGTAACACTTTTAAAATTTCTGTATTAAACTTCATCGAATTTTCGATATCCAAAAGTAGAATTCAACGTCTTTTAGAAGTTATAGAATTATAGTTGGTTGTTATATAATTTCGATAACGCATAAAAGTGTAAGAATGTCTTGTTAATTTCTTTTTAAAGTTTTAGTCTTCCCTAAATTCTAATGTTATTTTAATGTTCCAGAAAAAAATTGGCTCTAAATTGCGCGCTCAGAA
>NZ_DASWYK010000241.1:0-12003 GCF_036405015.1 Flavobacterium sp.
TTTTTGATTTTTAATTTATGTAAGATAAAACATTAATACAATCATGCTAAAAATTAAAGAATTTCTAAGAAAGTTTATAGGGCCTCTTGAAGGATGAAAGTACTCTCTACTACTACCAAAAGAGCCTAAAAAGCTAGTTAGTTTGTTGTCTATATTGCTTGTTCCAATATCTATAGCACTTTCGACTAAAGCACCTAAAAAACCTCCGCCAGCAGTTTGTGAAGCTTTTTTCTTGATGGATTGTTTAGTGTCATTATATCCTTTATTTACAGATTCTTGCCCTTTCCTGATAAAACCTCGATCTTTATTTTCTTGGTTTTCATTTACTTTTATCCAATAGAACCAAATGATGCAAATTGCACTTAAAAAGAATAAAATTTTTGTATATGTTTGAGAATAAATTAAGGCTGATGATAAAAAATAGTTAAAAGCTACGTTCGAAATTATCAAAGGCCAAAGTGGACTATTTGCTCTATCTTCTTTCAGATTACTGCCTAGTGAAAATAAATAACAAAGAATAACAATTATTAATGTAAGATAAGATACAAAAGTAAAGTTTTGAAATTGAGAAGTTATAAAATTCATATTGTTTATTTTTAAAATTACAAAGCTGGTGCATGTTTCCCTTTTCCAGCTCCATTAGGATGTCTGCTACAAGAACTAGAAGTTAGGCTTGAAAGACTTGAGTTTGAAGTACCGCAATATTTGCAGCTGTATTTTGTTTTTTCAGAGCCTTCATACAGTTTATGCTTCCCTTTTCCTGGGCCAAGAGGATGACGCGAGCAAGAACTCGAAGTTAAACTTGAAATGCTTGATGTTTTAGTACCGCAGTATTCACAATAAAAATTTGGCATATTTTAAAAAATTAAGGGGTTGAAAACACAAAAATAGAAGAACAGTCGATCTGAAAAGGCTTATCTTTTTTGGGAGGCTTTTTTCAACATGAAAGGTGCTTTCTGGCCTAAAAACAAAAAAAGCACTCGTCAAACGGCAAGTGTTTTAATTTAGAAGTAGAGGAATTAAACGGCTAACAAAATGGTTACTGTTGTACCATTGTTTTCAGTAAAATCAATTTCGACAGAATTGTTTTTTGAATCTAAAAGTGAAAGTCGCTCTTTGGTAAGTTGAATTCCTTTTGATTGATGGAGTTTATTTCTTTTAGCAGTTTTTGCTCCCATTCCGTTATCGATAATTTTGCATTCTAAAATAGTTTCTGAAACCATTTTAAAAGTGATTGCAAACTTCGGGTTAACGCTAGATTCTGTAAAAGCATGCACAAAAACATTTTCTACAAAAGGCTGTAAAAGCATGGTGGGAATTTCTGTTAGAAAAGCTTCTATTTCATCTGAAATTATGATTTCATAATCGATAGGATTTTGTAAACGTTTATTTTCAATTTTGATATACGCTTCTAGGTATTCGATTTCTTCCTCGATTGTGATTTTTTGTTTAGATGAATTTTCAAGGGTTTTGCGAATCAATTTTGCAAATCCGCTTATATAATTCATTGCGTCCTTAGTTTCGTTAGTCGAAATATAGGATTGAATGGTATTCATAGCATTAAAAGTAAAATGCGGATTCATTTGACTCAGTAAAGCTTCTAGTTTAGTCTCGGCAATACGACGCTGAATCATGATTTTTTCATTTGATTTTCTTTTCATTCGTAGAAAAATCAATAAAAGAATAACCAATAAACTTATCGATAACAGTGTTATAAACCACCAGCTCAACCAAAATGGAGGTTGAATATAAAGTTGTAGAATGTTGAATATTTTTGATTTACCAGCGTTCATATCAAAAACTTCAATCATGACATTGTAGTTTCCTGCAGGTAGATAAGGGAGAAACAAATTCGTTTTTTCGCTGTACGGACTCCATCGATTATCGTTGTCCAAACGATATCTAAATTTTAATTTGTTCGGAAACGGATGCCCCTTTGGAATAAAATCTATAGAAAACGAATTGTGTTTATAATCTGTAACGAGTTGTTTGGAATTGTATCTAAACCATTTATATTCGGATGATTTTAAAGGAATGTTGTTGATAGCAATTTGGCTGATTCCAATTTCAGAAACCGTTAATTGTGTTGCCGTTAAACGATTTAAATCTATCGTATAAAAGCCTTTTTGAGTGCCTAACCACAAATTGTTTCCAAAAATTTGTGAGGTCGTTATTTTAGAATCTTTTAAACCTTGTTCTTTGTCAATCAATCTAATGATTCCGTTTTTGTAGATATTGATACCTTTTTCAGTACCAATTAAAATATAATCTTTGTACGTTTCGAGAAATAAAATGGTATTTCCGATAATTTCTTTCTTCGAAATTTTCTTCAGGATTTTAAAAGATTTGGAATCGTCAATTACAAAAACATCACCAAATTCGGCTGCTAAAATAAGTTGGCCTTTGTTGTTTTTTGTGATGTGTTTGAATTTTTTCTCGTTCCAGATTCCATCGGTCAAATACGATTTAAATTGACCTTTTTCATGTACAAACAAACCATTAAAAACAGAAATAAGATATGTTTTCTGCTTGGTGTTTAAAATTTTTACAATGTCTAGAGGAGTATGTTTGTCAAATTCAGAAAAATGTCTGGCTTTTAAATGAGGCAAATCATCATAAACACGTACTCCGCCATAAGGAATGGTTTCTATGAATTTATTATCATTTGTAAAACCAATTTTATAAGTGTGAATCGGACTGTAACCCATTATTTTGCCGTCAAAATTAAGTTCGAAGATCCCAATATTACTGGTTACCCACAAAGAATTTTGATGCTTTAAAATTTCGTAAAAATCGATTTTGTTTTCAGGAATATTGTAATCGAGTTCATAATATCCGTCTGCATGTGTAGGTAGTTTTGATTTTGTTTTTTTGATGAAATCATTCTCATATTTTTTAAAGTCAGTTAAGGAAATGCTTTTTGATGGAGTATTTTCATCATTTAAAAATGTAATTCCGTTTTGATGCAATATTATTTTTTCTCTTTTAACAGATTCAAAATCAATAATGCTTTGATTATTAAAATTATAATAATTAATGATTTGGTCTAGTTGGACTTCATAAATTCCATTGTCTTTTGAACCTACATAAAGAATGTTTTTTTTAGCATTGTAGACCACATTCAATAGGTTTTTGGATGTAATTCCGTATGATTCTGAGATGTCTATCATTTTATCATCAGAAATAGTGTAAAGTCCGCCGCTTAAGTCAAAAACGCCCCATGCAGCTGCATATAATCTGCTTTGATTATCTTCTGTAAAATCCCAAACTATAGAATTACCAAATGGTTTTAATTTCTTTTTATCTGAAATGAAATCATCAATTTCAAAGCGGTCGACAAAACCTTTATTTCCAGAATAAATAATGCGGTCATAAACTCCTAATCCGTAAAGGAATTTATGTCTAAAAACGGTCTGAATTACGGGTAGATTGTCTTTGTAAACTATTGTAAATAAACCTTCATTTATGGTAGAAAAATAAATTTGATCGTTGAAAACAAAAAAATCCGAAACTAAAAAAACGCCAAATTGAGGAAGAATGCCTGTTGGAACTACAACTTTATTCGTTTTAATATCTATTATTGCTGGTCCAAATTCAGTTCCAGCGTATATTTTATTTTTGAATGAAAATAACTTACGAACCCTTTCGCTAGGTAATTTTTGATTTTTATTAAGAACAGTAAATTTTGTACCATCAAATTTGGTAACGCCACCACTATAACTTGCAAACCAGATATTTCCATCTGTATCTTCGGTAATATCCCAGCAACTATTGTGACCTAAACCATTGCTTTCGTCAAGATTGGTAAACATGCCGTTTTCCATTCTCGAAACACCATTTTCTGTTCCAATCCATAAAACATTTTTGGAATCTAAAAATAAAGCCCGAACGGCATTGTTAGGCAGACCTTCTGTTGTGGTGTAATTTCTGGATGGAAAATATTGGCCAAAACTAAAAATTGGAATTAAAAGGAGATAAACACAAAAAGTAATCTTACTTTGTGATAGCATCTATAAGTTTGTTTTTTGTGAATTTTTTGTCTGAAACCTGAATTTCATGACCTGAAGACATTATGAGCTTAAAATCTTCTGATTTGAATTTTTTGATATGTTCACAATTTACTAAAAAACGTCTGTGGACTTTTAAGAATCTTTTTTCTAATGTTAATAATTCACAGACCTCTTTAAAAGATTTTGTAACACAATGTTTGTGATCTTTAGTTTGAATTTCGGTATAAACACCATCTGATTCACAAAATAAAATTTCATTAACCTGAACGACATCAAAACCTGATTTTGTTCGAAATATAATTTGCTGTTTTTCTGGAGATTGACGGTTTTCTTTTAGTACTTTATATTTGTTAAAACCGTATTTTTTTTCAAGAGCAAAATCCAATTTATCGATTGCTGTTTTGAATTCATCGTCATCATATGGTTTTACTAAATAATCTAAAGCACTGTTTTTTATAGCTTTAAGTGCGAACTCTTCAAAAGCTGTTGTAAAAATAATTTCAAAAGGAACGGTTTCAAAGTAAGAAAGTAAATCAAAACCATTTTCACCTGGCATTTGAATGTCAAGAAAAACGAGGTCGGGAGAATGTTTTTTTATAGCGAGTAAAGCCGATGGAACAGAACCACATTCTTCAACTATTTCGATTTTATCGTTATAAATTCGTTTGCAGGTGCTGCTTAAAAGGTCTCTTGCAGACGATTCGTCATCAACAATAATGGCTTTAATCTTCATTTTATTTGTGGCATTTAGAAATAATTTTCATCTCAGGTTTTTTATTTGTACAATTCAAATATTCTTAAAAATATATTATTTGTACTGATATGAGTTGAAAAACCAAATATAATATATTCTGTATGAATATATCTATGAATTTTAAAGCGTAAAAGAAAAAATTATTCAATCGTCATCGCACGAAGTTTTGTTCTGTAAGCCTCAAGAGCAATAGATTTAGAAATAAAACCGTAGTATTTTCCATTTCTTAGAACTGGAAGAAAAGCTGATTTAGTGCTTTCAAATTTCTTCATCACAATTTCCATACTGTCAAAAGAAGAAATAGTCACTAATGGCGTTTTCATAACGTCTTTAATTTGAGTGTATTTGACGCGATATGTGTTGAAAATAATTTCACGAATATCATTAAAATGTACAACACCAATCAAATCTTTCTCATTGTTTACCACTGCAAAAACTACTTGATTGGAATGCGAAATAAGGTCAACTAGTTTGCCAAGGTTTTCGTCAGGATGAACCGTCAAATAATCGCACTGAATAATCGTATCGATATCTAAAGTTGAAAGAATGTTAGAGTCTTTGTTGCTGGTAAAGGCATGTCCTTTTTTAACCAATCCTTTTACGTCAAGCGAATACTTTTCGTAACGTTTAGAGATTGCAAAACTAATTGAGGAAACAATCATAAGCGGAATCATTAATCCGTAACCTCCAGTGATTTCTGCGATTAAGAATATGGCAGTTAAAGGTGCATGGAATAATCCACTTAAAATTCCGGCCATTCCAACCATTGTAAAATTGGTAATTGGAAGTTTTGATAAACCAATAAGTGTTATAAGCTTAGAAAAGAAATAACCTAAATAAGATCCTAGAAATAGAGAAGGAGCAAAGTTTCCTCCGTTTCCTCCACTACCGATAGTCAATCCAGAAGCAAAAACTTTCATCATCATGGTTGCGCCAACAAAAAGCAATAAAACCCACTGATTGTTTCTAAAATCGGCAAACAATGTATTGTCTAATAATTTTCCGGGATCGGTTTCAGATAAAGTTCTGATACTTTCATAACCTTCACCAAATAGGGTTGGGAAAATAAAAATCAATAAGGCTAAAAGTGAAGAACCAATTAAAGCTTTTTTATATGGATCTATTTGTTGTTTGGCAAAGTAATGCTCGACTTTCTGAAAATTTCTAGAATAATAAATAGCCACTAGGCCAGTAAGAACTCCTAAAATAACATAAAAGGGAATATTATGAAAATCGAAAGTTTCTTGTTTTTTAAAACTCAAAAGAATGCTTTCATCCAAAACAATTGCAGAAACTAATGCACCTGTTGCAGCCGAAATCATGATAGGCGTAAAGGCAGAAATGCTTACGTCTACAAGTAAAACTTCAATGGCAAAAAGAACTCCGGCAATTGGAGCGTTAAAAGCAGCTGCAATTCCAGCAGCAACACCACATCCAATTAATAAGGTTCTGTCTTTGTAATGCATTTTATAGTTCTGTGCAAAATTAGAACCAAACGCCGCACCTGTAATTACAATTGGACTTTCTAAACCAGCAGAACCTCCTAAACCAACTGTTAAGGAACTGGTCACAATCTGAGCATACATTTGCTTTCTCGGAATAATACTTGCCTTTTTTGCAACAGCATAAAGTATTTGAGAGGTTCCTTTTTGAATGCTTCCGTTAAGAACTTTTTTTACAACAAAAACAGTTAGCACAATACCAACAATTGGCAGGATACTATTAATAAAACTCAATTTTAGAATTCCGTTAATATAGGTTGCAAATGAGAAAACACTGTGTGCGAATGCTTTAAGTGCGATTACAGCAAAAGAACACGATATTCCGATAAGAACGCTTGATAAAAAGAGAAATTGCTTTGGAGTCATTAAGGATTGCGCCATTGCAATTATGCTTTCTAGTCTTCTGAAATATTTTTTTAGCATTCTTTCTTTAAAATTATCGTTCTTACAAAATTAGTTTATAATCTTAGATTAAAAAAATAAAAACGAATAACAATTAAAATCCAACCGAAGTATCATCTCCTCTAAAATCGGCTCCGCCTTCTAATTTATTGTCTGGTAAAACCAAAATAGCATCTACTTTTCCGATAATTGGAGTTGGTTTTTCGTTGATGATATAATTTTTGGCTTTTAGCTGATCAATTGTTTTTGATGCAAAAGTATTCGGTTCAAAAGTAATTAAATCAGGAAGCCATTGATGATGAAAACGCGGTGCGTTTACTGCTTCCTGCATGCTTAAATTATATTCGTAAACATTCAAAATAGCTTGTAAAACAGACGTAATAATAGTTGATCCGCCTGGAGTTCCAACGACCATGAATAATTTTCCATTTTTTTCTACAATTGTTGGTGTCATCGAGCTTAGCATGCGTTTTTGTGGAGCAATGCTGTTAGCTTCATTTCCAACTAATCCAAACATATTTGGAGAACCTGGTTTGGCGCTAAAATCGTCCATTTCGTTATTTAAAAAGAAACCTAATTCATCACAATAATATTTCGAACCGTAGCCATCGTTTAAGGTTGTGGTGGCTGCAATTGCGTTTCCGTATTGGTCTACGATCGAATAATGTGTCGTTTCGGTACTTTCAGCATAATTGACTTTTCCTTCTTTTATTTCTGTAGATAAAGTGGCTTTTTCAGGATTGAAGTTCGCCATTCGATCACGTAAATAAGTTTCATCCATTAATTCTTTGATCGGAATTTTTACAAAATCTGGATCTCCCAAAAAATAACTTCTGTCTGCGTATGCTCTTCTTTCAGCTTCTACAATTACTTGAATGGCTTCGGGTGAATTATGTCCCATTTTGGCTAAATCATAAGGTTCCAGCATTTTGAGAATTTGAGCCAGACAGATTCCACCACTGCTTGGTGGTGACATCGAAGTAATTTTTAAATCTTTATAAGTAAATTGAAGAGGTTTACGCCATTTTGCTTCATATTTCGCCAAATCATTCATGGTGATGATTCCACCTTTTTTGTGAAGGTAATCCACTAAGATTTTAGCTGTTTCGCCTTTATAGAACTCATTTCTTCCTTTTTTCTGAATTCTTCTTAAGGTTTTGGCAAGAGCGGGATATTTTATAGTGTCATTTTCTTTGTAAGCTTTTGATGCTGGAGAATCTTCGCCGTTTATTTTTACAATTCTATCGTGATAATCGCTTAAACTTTTCTCTTGTTTTTTGGTCACTATTACGCCTCTTTCTGCCAAAGCAATTACTGGTTCTAAAATTTTAGAAATTGGCATTGTTCCGTATTTTTTATGAACAGCAAAAACGCCAGCAATAGTTCCTGGAACTCCAATTGCAAGGGCAGTTTCGGTACTTTTTCCTTTTATAACATTTCCTTCATTGTCTAGAAACATGTCTTTTGTAGCGGCTAAGGGCGCTTTTTCGCGATAATCTAAAGAACCTACTTCTCCATTTGCTTTTCGATACACCATAAATCCGCCACCGCCTATATTTCCGGCAAACGGAAAAGCAACCGCCAATGCCAGTTCAGTTCCGACCATAGCATCAAAAGCATTGCCGCCTTTTTTCATAATGTCAGATCCAATTTTTGAAGCTTCTTCGCGAGCAGAAACCACCATTGCTTTTGTAACTACTAATCCCGTCGGATTTGTCTGTTGTGCGTTACCGCTGATGTATATAAGAGCTATTAAAAGCGTAATTTTTTTCATGTGTAATAAGTTTGTAATGTAGCAATTTGCTGTTAAAGCGAAAGTAGTTTTTCTCCAGCTTGTTTTCTTATTTCTTCAAAGAATAGAGTAAATTCTTCTTCAAAATCATCGTAAAATTCATTTAATTCTTCTATCGCATATTGCATCTTAGAAATGTTCTTAGATCTTCGATCCATTTGTGTCAGAATTTGATGGATTCCTTCAGTTGTACGATAACTTAGAAGCCAGTTTCTCTCAATCATATATGGCATTAAACCTTGTGTTTTTTCGGTTAAAATATCATAATTATCATGTAAAGAATTGTAAAATCTATTGATGAAACTCTCTAGTTTTTCATCAGAATATTGTGTCCAGTTTTTAGCCAGAAAATGATCGTAAACAATGTCTACAATAACTCCAGAATAATGGTGATATCGGTCGTGTAAGCGTTTGGTGCTTTTTCTGAAAATATCATGAGAATCGGTATAGGTATCAATGAATCGATGCAGTAAAATTCCTTTTTGAACATCTTCTGGAAAATGCTCAAATTGTTTTCCGCGAATTCCATCGGCCATAAAATTCCCTATTTTAATCAAATCATTTTCTCCGGAAAGATATATATGGGCTAAGAAATTCATTTTTTTAATTTTCTAAGAACCTCAGTGGTTAAGATTCTAAGTTATTTTAGTAAATGTATAAAAACTTTTTCAAATCATTTTGTTATAAAAACAACACATTACAAGTGGTTTCTTACAAGTTAAAATTAAAATCTTAGAAACTTAAGGGCTTAGTAACCCGGTAACTTTTTTATATTTGTAAAAAATAACCCTAACTCACAAAAATGACTCTAATAAAATCTATTTCTGGAATCCGTGGAACAATCGGAGGAAAAGTGGGAGATAATCTGACTCCTGTTGATGCAGTTAAGTTTGCATCGGCGTATGGAACTTTCTTAAAAAATAATATCAATAAAGATAAATTGACAGTTGTTATTGGTCGCGATGCCAGAATTTCTGGACCAATGATTCACAATTTAGTTGTAAATACTTTAATTGGTTTAGGAATCAATGTTATTGATCTTGGACTTTCTACAACACCAACTGTTGAAGTTGCTGTACCTTTGGAACAAGCTGACGGTGGAATTATCTTAACAGCATCTCATAATCCGAAACAGTGGAATGCTTTGAAATTATTAAATGCAAAAGGAGAATTCTTAAGCGGTGCTGATGGTGCCAAAATTCTTGAAATTGCAGAAGCAGAAGCTTTTGATTTTTCTGATGTAGACAGTTTAGGCGAAATTATTTCAAATGATGCTTACATGGATATTCATATTGATGAAGTCTTATGTTTACCATTAGTTGATGTTCAGGCTGTAAAAGATGCTAAATTTAAAGTGGTTGTTGATGGAGTAAATTCGTCTGGAGGAATTATCATTCCTAAAATTCTTAAATTAATGGGGGTTGAAGTGGTAGAATTATACTGCGAACCAAACGGACATTTTCCTCATAATCCAGAACCATTAAAAGAACATTTAACCGATATCTCTGAATTGGTTGTAAAAGAAAAAGCCGATTTTGGAATTGTAGTTGATCCAGATGTTGATCGTTTAGCTTTTATCAGCGAAGATGGAGAAATGTTTGGCGAAGAATATACTTTGGTTGCTGTTGCTGACTATGTTTTAAGTAAAACTCCTGGAAATACAGTTTCTAACATGTCATCTTCTCGTGCTTTAAGAGATGTTACTAAGGCACATGGTGGAAGTTACGAAGCAAGTGCAGTAGGAGAGGTGAACGTTGTTGAATTAATGAAGAAAAACAATGCTGTGATTGGTGGTGAAGGAAATGGTGGAATTATCTATCCTGAATTGCATTACGGACGTGACAGTTTGGTTGGAGTTGCTTTGTTTTTAACACATTTGGCAAACAAAAAAATGTCAGTTTCTGCGTTGAGAGCTTCTTACCCAGAATATTATATGAGTAAAAATAAAATTGAATTGACTCCACAAATTGATGTTGATGCGATTTTGACTCAAATGACAGAGAAATATAAAAATGAAGATATTTCGACTATTGATGGTGTAAAAATTGATTTTGCTACAGAATGGGTTCATTTAAGAAAATCAAATACAGAACCAATTATTCGTATTTATACGGAAGCACCTTCTCAAGAGGCAGCAGATAAATTGGCACTTCGTATTATTGACGAAATTAAAGTAATCGCTGGAATCTAATATTTTCAGTTTTTAAAATAAAAAAAGCCTCTTTTGAAATTTTCGAAAGAGGTTTTTATTTTTTTCATTCCGTAGGAATGTCTCGTCGGTAGTAAATTTAGATTCGGATTATACGTTCCGTAGGAACGTTTGATTAGTGTCACCGATGTTCATATTTTACAAACAGATGTCCCTACAGGACATTTTACCAAATAATATTTTTTTTCTACCGACCAGATATTCCTAAGGAATATTAATCAATCTTTAGTTTTTAATGATTTTAATTGATTTCTTGCTATTTCCGTAAGAAGCAGAAAGAAAAAAGTCCGAAAAACAAGTACTGCTTTTCGGACTTTTTAAAATTATTTTGATTGGATTCGATGTTTCCATCTTTTGTGAGTCCATAAATAGAATTCAGGTTTTGCTAGAATTTGTTTTTCGACTTCTTTTAGATACATTTCTGTGATTTCGAAATCTTTAAAATCCTTCGGATTATCTGCAAGCGAAAGAAATGTTGCTTCATAAAATCCTCTTTTTACTTTTTCTACTTTTACCATAATGACTGCCAAATCGTATTTTTTTGCCAGCATTTCGGCACCTGTATGAACAGGAACTTCAACTCCCATAAATTTCATCGAATGAAAAATTCTATCCAGTTTAGGAGACTGATCACTTGCTAAACCATACATACTTAGAACTCCGTCACGCTGGTTTTGCGCCATTGTCGGAATTGCTTTTCTGGTTTCGATCATTTCGGTATTGTATTTAGAGCGAATTTTTCGAACCAATCGATCAAAGTAAGGATTGGCTAGTTTTTTATAAACCGCAACGCCCTGAAATCCAAGTTTAGGATTAATCGTTAAAAGCCACTCATAACTTGCATAATGCGAAGCTACAAGAATGACACTTTTCCCTTTTTTAGCATAATCCAAAACAAGATCGATGTTAGTTACATGGAATCTTCTCTCCATTTCTTCAGGAGACATGCTCATTGTCTTCACCATTTCCAGAAACATATCGCACATATGTTTATAGAATTTCTTTTCGATATCTTTTCTTTCAGAATCGCTCAGATGCGGCAAAGTTAAAGCCAGATTCTCGCGAACTACTTTTTTACGATATCCAATGACTCTGTAAATCAGAAAGTATACAAAATCTGAAAATAAATAAAATATACGAAAAGGAAGAATAGAAATTAGCCAAAGTAAAGGATAGGCCAAAATATAAACGAGAAACTGCATGTAAATTTTTTTTACAAAGATAAATTAAAAATGATTAGTGATTGATATTTTGCTTTCGTGCTAACATATCTTTAAGAATGAGTATATTTACAATTCACAATAATTAAGATTTATGAATATCATTTTAGTAGG
>NZ_DASWYK010000242.1:0-11299 GCF_036405015.1 Flavobacterium sp.
AGATGGATCATTAGCTGAAGCAGCCTGAACACTTGTAACTATTGGAACTCCTCCATAAACACGCATCAAATCAAAATATTGCATAGCACGCATGTAATACATTTGACCTTTTGCCTGATCACGAAATGTTTTATCCAAATTAGAACCTTTTACATCAATGTCTTCTAAGAAAGCATTACATTCTCTAATTCTATTGTATGGATGGTTGTTAATACTTGTTCCTAATTTTGCTCCATAATAACCACTTGCATCTTGTGAATTTATAATGGTCTTATTAGGATTTATAAAATCCTGTGTTCCTCCCAATTCTTCAGTCAATCTAGAATTGGTATCTGTATATGAACCAATAATTGTTGCAGTTGGTGACTTGTACGCATTATAAAAATCGTAATATTGATTATCTACATACGCTTGCGCACGCTCTTGGGTTTGGTAGAATGTATCATCGTAAAAACCATAACCTTTCTTATCCTTTAGAAAATCATCACTACAAGAAGCAGCACCTACAGCAAGTAATAGTGATAGTGTTATATATTTAAATGGTGTTTTCATAGTTTCTTTTTAATTTGATTAGAATGATACGTTAAAATTAAGCGACCAAGTTCTAAGTGTAGGATAATTCACAGAAGAGTTATCATACATATTTCTATAATGATCTGGATAAGGATTGTATAAATCCCAAAGATTATTACCTGTTACACCTAAAGTTATAGCAGCAATTTTTGTGTCTGCAAAAACTTTCTTAGGAATATCATAATTAAGGCTTAAGTTTCTAACAAAGCAACGGAAAGTACTTATCTGCCAAAAATCTGATGGGCTAGACATATAAGTCCATTGTGCAACGTTAGGATATTTACCATTTGGATTATCATCACTGTACATATCCTTCCAGAAACTCTCACGAGACCACATATTGTGTGCCGATGATGTACCTTGATTTACCAAGTCAACAAAATTAGCTCCTCCCCAAGAAGTTGATATCTGAGTTCTCAAAGAAAATCCGTCATATTTGAAACCTAAGTTTGTAACAATATTATAAGTTCTACTGCTGTTCGCTAATTTCACATAATCATTTTCTTTTATAATTTGTCCATCAGCCCCTGACATTGATCCATCTGGATTAAGCTGACCTGCAACATCCTGATAAGCCAAAGATCCTTTTCTCATTCCGGCAGCAGAATTGATATCAAAATATCTTGGTACTCCTCCAACTGCAGTAGCACGCTCTGTTAAATATGCCCAATAATTTGCAATATCTGCATCTGTACGCAAAATACCATCTCCTGTAGATGTTCCTTTCCAAACTGCAAATCCCCATACTGGATTAAATGTTGAATAGCTCTCTCTTTTAGTTTGGTTAGATGGAACTAAATTTCCTTGATCAGGATACAACTTAATTTCATTATTGTCATAGCTAAAGTTGAATCCTACATTATAACTCATATTACTTTTTATCTTATCATTCCAATTAAGACTAATTTCATGTCCCCATGCATCAATTCTACCATAGTTTTGTTCAGCATAAGCACCTCCTACAGAAATTGGCACACCTACAGCACTACTCATGTCTGTTAACATTTCTTTATTTTTATCATAATAGAAATCATAAGTCAGGCTTAATCTGTTTTTCAACAAGTTAACATCAACTCCAACGTTATTTTTTATAGTAGTATCCCAAGTCACATCTCTATTTGGATTTACTCTAGGAGTCAAACCATTTCCATTCCATCCTCCACCACTAGTAGCTGTACCAGGACCAAATTGAAAACCTTTATCTACGATAAGATCATAATACTGCTCCCATCTCCATGGCATAATATTGTCTTTACCAGTTTTCCCGATAGAGTAACGAACTTTAAAGAAGTCAACCCATGGTAAACTTTTTTCAAACCAATTTTCTTTAGACATAACCCAACCCACTTGAACAGATGGAAAAGTTCCCCAATAATTTTCTGGTGCAAATTTTGTCGAAGCATCACTACGCAAAATAAATTGGAATAAATATTTTTGTTTAAAACTATAATTCAAACGTCCAAAATAAGACAATGTTCCTCCTTCTACTTTCGTAGCCTGGCTATTAGAAGTACTTAAAGTACCTGCTGTACGATAGTCTCCTAAATAATCTTTCCCTGTTTGTTCGTATGCTAAACGTGTAAATGTACTATATACTTCTGAAGCTTCTCCACCTACCATTGCTCCAATTTGGTGATCTCCAAAAGTTCTGTCATAGTTAATCAAGAAATCGCCTTGAGTACTCTTGCCATTTGTAGTATTATAATAAACTCTTGAGTTTCTTACGTTGGTTTCAAGAACATAACTTCCTGTTGGATTAGTAGTTGCATTATAGAAACTAGGATTAGCAGCACTAGCTAAGTGTCTATCCTGAAGTTGATAATCTCTAATTCTAACTAAATCGTATGGCAATTGAATTTGCTCATTATAAGTTGAGCTTTGATTTCTAGAATAACTTACTTTAAAAGACAACCCTTTAACTGCTGCTATCTTATAATTTAACGAAGCATTGACATTAAATGTATTATCATCTGTAGTTTGATGTGAACCATTATTTAAATTTGCAAAATAGTTCCAACCTGCAATATTATTATTTGCATTTGCACTTCCGAAGTTTTTGTTTGAATTAGGAAATGGTGATACATAATATTGTTTTCCATCATTTAAATTAACCTGCCAAGGCACATGTTGTGGCATGTGTAACAAGAATCCATAATCAGCTTGTTCTCCACCTGCAGCAGAACCATAACTACCATCACTAATGTTTGAAGATGCTTTAGTAAATGATTTATCGATGAATCCAACATTTCCAGAAACAGAAGCAGAAAAATCTAAATTCTTAGCAATTTTTGCATTAATACCTGTACGGAAATTCCATTTATCATATTTTTGATATCCTAAATTAGCATCTTGTGTTAGATAAGTTGCACCCGCAAAATAGGTAATATCTTCACTACCACCACTCACGTTAAAAGAGTGTTTTTGTTGAATTGCTGGTTTCCAAGCTTCTTCCAACCAGTTATAATTTAAACCTTTCATTTGCTCTAATTCTGCATCTGAATATATGGTAGCTGGATCAATTACAGCTGGAGCTGCTATTCTTGATTTAAAATATCTATTACTAAAAACACCAAACTCATAGGCATTCAACACTTTACTATGACTAACGGCGTCGTTTATTGCAAATTGGCTGTTGTATGAGAATTTTGCTTTACCTGCTTTACCTCTTTTAGTTTTCACCACAATTGCTCCTTGTGAAGCACGTGAACCGTAAATAGCAGCAGAACCATCTTTTAAAACAGTAATACTTTCAATCTCAGACGGATCTAATCTGTTAAATTGCTCTAATGTAGGCTTACCATTAGCAGGATCAATCTGAATCATATCATCAATAATTATCAAAGGAATACTAAAACCTCCATCTTTAGATAAACTGAATGTTTGACGAATTTCAAGACTCGCTGCCTCCCCTGGACGTCCAGATCCTCCAATTACTTTAAGATTGGGAACTAATCCTTTTAATGCATCCGATAAATTGGTTACTGGCAAGTCCATTAAGTCATCAGCCTTAATAGTAGCAATAGCTCCAGTAAGTTCTTTCTTCTTCTGACTACCATAACCAACTACAACAATATTTTCTAATTGATTAAAATCGTCTTCCATTTTTGCATTAACGATAGAACGATTATTAAGAGGAATTTCAATTTTTTTCATTCCGATGAAAGAAAAAACTAATGTTCCCCCACTCTTAACTTTAATCTGGTATTTTCCATTGTAATCTGTAGTGACTGAATTTTTGGTCGACTTTTCAGTTACGTTAACTCCAGGCAATAGTCCTCCTAAATTGTCGGTAACTGTTCCTGTAACTGTAACTTGATTACTTGAGTTTTGAGCAAAACTCAGCACACTCATCAGTGTAAACAAAAGAAAACTACATCTTTTTATAAGTGCTTGTTTCATAAATGTTTTTTTTGGTTAGTTTATTAATTGTTAGTTAGTCATGTTAAACATGTTCCTTTAATATAATAAAATTTAACTTAAAGAAATCTTAAAGAATTTTATTAAATGTTTAAAACACATTTATTTTTTTGTCTTCCAAAAATATAACGATGATACATTACAACCGTCCTGCTCTATCCTGTTTTAATCATATAATCTCAAAAAAAAAAGACATAAAAAAAACAATATTAATAAAAATAAGATTGAAAAAGTATATGGAATAGAATATTTGAGACAAAAGTTTGCATAAAAACAAATTTAATATCCTATTTTGATTAAAAAACAACAAGATTTTTATCAAAAATAAGCATTACTTATTTATTCTGCAAAACCCCATACATGTTAACTGATTCATAACTTCTTACAAAAAAGCGATTTTTTACGAAAACGATAGAGTTAATTACTTAAAACTATTTTATTTTACACTAAAAAGGCTACAAAATCAATACAGGATACTACAGGAATGTTTGAAAATAAATTAAAATTAAATCTGAATTTTTAAAAGTAATTTCTGATAAACAGAAAAAAAAGAAGCTTTTTCTACTTCTCTTTCTTTTATCATAGTATATGAAAATGCCTGCTAGTAGAAGACAATTGTCAATCATAGCAGGCATTTTTAGTAAAATAATTTATTTATATTTTTAAAATCTATCTTAACTTTTTTTGATAGACACTAAAACATGGAAGTTATTATTTAGCATTCGGATTCCATCCGTTCAAAACTAAATCTCTATCGTATTTTTTTACATCTTCTTTCTTCAATTGATGCGACCATGAAACACGTTGAGACATATCTTTAGCACTAGAACCTTTACTTCCATACTCAGCATAATAAGCCGTCTTATCTTTTTCAGGAAATCTAGTATCAATCCAAGCGTTCCAACCTTCTGGAATAATATGCGAACCAATATCAGTATTAATAAAAACAGTCTGAGCATAAGGTCGCCAAGGTCTTCCAAGAAAGACTTTATCTACCGATTTGTCTTTCGCAGTAAGTTTACAATCTGTGAAAACAAAACCATAAGCCTGCCCTTGCGGAGTTGAAGCTGCTGTGATATAAGAATTTACTAAACTTTCAATAGTACATTTATAGAAATAAGCTGTTGCGGCTCCAAAAATAAAATCGGTCGTTCCGTTGATGAAACAGTTTTCAAAATAAATACGGGTATTTCCTTCTGATAAATAAAGCGTATCCTGATTGGCTAAAAGATTGCAATTCTTCACCATAACTCTGTCACCTTTAATATGAAGCGCAACTGCCTGCCCTACTCTTCCTGCTGTATTTTCGACAGTCAGATTTTCGAGTGTACAATCATTTCCTTTAATCATAAAAGAATACGAAGTTCCTGTTCCAAATTGCTCTTTTCCCGACGGATCTGGTTCACGAAGCGGTTTCCCAGAATAATCGTCAAACGAAATAATGGTTTTATTTCGATCTGTTCCTTTTAAAGTAATAAAAGATTTAGAAACCGGAATTTCTAACTTCTCAATATATTTCCCAGGCTTTATAGTAATTACAACTCGTTTTCCTGAATTGTCTTTGACATTATTTATCGCTTCTTGAATGGTTTTAAAATCCCCTGAACCATCCTGAGCAACAGTTAACACTAATTTGTTATCGAGCGTTTGTGCTGATATAGAAAATGTTATTAAAAATAAAGCTAGAATATATTTCATAGTTTTTTATTTATTGATTTTGTTTTGTCACCTTGACGAAGGAAAGATCACACTAGAGATTCCGCTATCTTAATCGCCAATCTTTGTCGAGTTACGAGTGTGATTCCTCGTCCCTCGGAATGACAAACAGTAAGATTAAAATCCGTTTTAATCCGCGTCTTTACGAAATAAATCCGTCCAATCCGCGTCCAAAAAAAATTAATGTGACATCCAAACCGTCATTTCACCTTGTCCTTTATTTCCCCAAGCAAAATACGGAACCAATTTTACAGTCAACGATTTTCCGTCTTTTGAAATCGGTTTGTAAAGCATATGTTTCCATAAATTACTGTCTTCTTTTACAGTCGAATTAGCTTCAATTGTAACTAATTTTCTGTTTTTCAATTCTGTAAAATCTGTTTTGAAATCAGAATTCAAGTTTAAAATCACATCATTTACACTTGTATTCGCTGGAAGCTGATCTGATTCTAAGCAATAAACTAGTGGTCCTCTCTTTACAGCAACCTGATTTTTAACTTCTTCCACTAATGGATTCGCTTCCATTAACTCAACTGGCATCGGAAGGTTCAATTCAATCACATCGCCTTTTTTCCATTTTTGATTTACTTTGAAATAAGTACCTGAAAAGATCTTGCCCATAACTTGCGAATTATTTACAAAAATCTGAGCCCCTGAACCCCAACCTGGAATTCGTAAAAGAAAAGCATAATCGTCTTTTGGCGCTTTTACAATTTTCAAAGTTATTTTTCCGTCCCAAGGATAATTTGTTTGCTGTTCAATTTCTAATGCTTCTCCATTCAATGTCTTTGTATTCAAATTATTACTTCCATATAAATTGACATACAAACCTTCTTTTGAAAGATTGTAAGCGTAATTTCCAACTTCAGCAACTGTTCTCGTTACGTTTGGCGCACAACAGTTTGATAACGCAATATAACCTTCACGCACATTTCCCCATCTTTGGTGAAACGGCAAATCATTCGAAACATTCAACGGATTGTTATACAAGAATTTATCTCCTTCTAAATTCATTCCTGAAAGTACGCTGTTATAAAGTGCTAATTCGACAATATCAGCATATTTTGCATCTCCCGTAATTTGAAGCATTCTCCAGTTCCATAACACATTCCCAATATTGGCACAAGTTTCGGTATGAGCCGTTGCATTTGGCAATTGGAAAGGTCTTCCATACGCCTGATGAATCTTTTGAACCACAGTTGGATCATAAGAAGTTCCATCAGGCGAAACTCCATCATATAAAGAACCACAACCTCCCGTAATGTACATTTTACGGTACGTTACATCATCCCAAATAGATTCTAAATTGTCTAGTAATTTCTTTTCTCCTGTTTCTGCATACAAATCGGCAACTCCTGCGTATAAATAATTTGCTCTTACAGCGTGTCCCATTGCAGTAGTTTGTTGTCTAAACGGAACTCTATCCTGATTGTCATCGGTTCCATCATTTGTGGTTCCTTTAATATCAATCAGATTATTAGCCAATTCTAAATATTTGGGATCTTTTACCGTTCTGTACATTTCGACAATTCCCATATAATGAGACGGACAAATCGCATTTCTAGCCAATTCTGGTGAAGCTTTTTTGTAGAAATCATACAAAAAATCGGCAACTCCTTTGGCAATATTCAGGAAATTCGTTTTTCCAGTGGCACGATAATGAATACAGGCAGCAGTCATTAAATGCCCCATATTGTATTTCTCAAAACCTAATTGTTTTTTAACTTCTTCTGGACCTAAAGTTCCCCAACGTTCGTCAATCAAAACGGGCGTATGAATATAACCGTCTTTACGCTGTACTTTCGCGAAAAGCGCAATGGCTTTATCCATTTCGGCATCCAGTTTTTTGTCTTTTGTAACAGCATAAGTTGCTGCCATTCCTTCAAAAATCTTGTAGAAATCACCATCATGAAAAGAAGGCCCTTTGAAAGTTCCTTTATCTAATCCTGCTGCAATCTCGAAGTTTTTGTATGCATGAGAAGTTTCGCTATGATACAAATCCCACATATACGGCAAGGTATTTTTGGTTTCTACATCAAATTGTTCTTTCCAAAATCCGTTGGTCCATTTTACATCTTGCAAACCAACGCTTTGCAATTTAGAATATGGACTTTGTGAATTCGCCACCAAACCTTTGTTTTGCGCCACTACTCCAGCACTAACAAAAAATAAGCTAAGAGAAACATTTAATAAATTTTTCATTTTATTTTGATTTTGAACCATATAAGTAATATAAGTTCATTTAAACTAAACTCTGATTTTAAATACATTAAGTCAATCTTATAATTTCTTATATGACTTATATGGTTTAAATATTTATTTTACGAAGAAATTGATTGTTCTGCTCATTGAATCTCCTTCTGCATCTTTTACTGTTACTACAAATGATGCAAATCCTTTATTTTCAGCAGTAAACTGAATTTCTTTTCCTTTTAGACTCACTTTTCCGTTTTTAACTTCAGAAAAAGTGTAAACTGGTTTATTCTCATAACCTTTGAAAAAATCAGCAACTGTTAAAGATTTTTTATCTTTCAAATTGATAAAATAATGAGGCTGCGCCAACCAATCTAAATAATTATCTAATTGTGTAAATCCGTCTTTATCAACATCTGAATTCGCATCTGAGAAATCTCCTGCTGGTGAATTTTCGTTTAAACCAAAAGCTTTTTCCCACCAGTTTGGTAATCCGTCATGATCGGTATCCCAATCTGTCGGACGACTTTCTGATGGAAAGTTTGGCCATCCTCCAGCATCATCTTCATTGTCAATCATTCCTCCTAAACCGCTTTTACTTCCTTTATAAGTAAAAGTTCCTTTTTTAGTTTCCTCAATAATTCTATTATCGTGTTTATCAAAAAACGGCTGATTTGCACCAACATCCGAAAGTACATTTTTATAAGCTCCTTTAGCCGATTGTGTATTTACATAAGACTCAAAAAACGGCTTGTTAACGAAAGTTTCGTACTCAACCATTTCTTTGTTTGTAATGGTCATTTTTCTTCCTTTATCCTGTGTTTTTTCATCGAAATAACCCGGCATCACATTTCCATCAAAGAAATAACGTTGCATTCCTTTTCCAACGCCTTCATGTTGTGCATTCAAGGCAACAAAAATTCCAGTTGAAGCACCTGGTTTGTAATAGTTATTTACAAAGTT
Source organism: Flavobacterium sp. (assembly GCF_036405015.1). Taxonomy (GTDB): domain Bacteria; phylum Bacteroidota; class Bacteroidia; order Flavobacteriales; family Flavobacteriaceae; genus Flavobacterium. The sequence continues at coordinate 8,863 of NZ_DASWYK010000242.1, forward strand.
CACCTCGTTTGCTCCTCCGTCAGTTGCTCTTTTTCCCCAATTGTAAACGACATTATTACGAATATCTAATCTTCCTGTATAAAACCCGTCACCGCTTAAACCGCCACCAATACTCCAGTTTCTTCCTTGATTGTGCGCTAATAAATTATGGTGAAAACTTCCGATATCGCCACCAATTGTAGCAGCATATCCGTGCATTTTTCCAGCTTCATATTTATCATGTCCTGCCACATTTAAAGCCTCAGAAATTAGAGTTCGCTGCAATGTAATATGATGCGCGCCACGTGAACTAAACGATTCATCAATCGTCCAACTGATTGAGCAATGATCGATAATACTAAAATTAGCTCCCGTTAATCCCATTCCGTCAAAAGTTTTTCCACCACCAATTCTCACTTTCAAAAAGCGAATTACGCCTTCATTTCCAGTCAATCCAATCGGAGCTCTCGTAACCGTAATTCCTTCACCCGGTGCAGTTTGACCAGCAATCGTAATATAAGGCTGATTTACTACTAATCTTGAAGCCAGTTTAATATTTCCCGAAACATTAAAAACAATCGTTCTAGGCCCAATTTCCTGATTAATCGCGTCTCGTAAACTTCCTGGTCCGTCATCGTTTAGATTTGTTACTTCAATTACTTTTCCGCCACGACCTCCAACAGCATATCTTCCGTAACCTTCAGCACCTGGAAAAGCCAGTTGAGCTGGTTTAAACGACCAAACATTTCCTAAAGTTTCTTGCCCGCTATTATCCACTTCATCTACTCTCCAATAATAAGTTGAACCGCTGTATAAATCAGAAACTGAGAAACTTTTATCCGTCAATTTTCCTTTGAATTCTTTTGAAGATTCTGTTGCGTTTGCTACCACATTTTGATCCAAACCAAAATACAATTTATGAGCAACAACATTTTTTGGAGCATCCCATTTTAAAATCACATTTTTAGTCACTTCAACATGCTCGTCTCTGTTTGCAGGTTGTGGAAAACGTGCCTGATTCATTAAGTTTGGCGTATCTAATTCAAAACCATTCACCACGATTTGTTTTACAATATCTGGATTGTTTGTTGGATCAATTTCAAAACGAACCACTACATCTTTTCCTTTTTCAGCATTGAATGTAATGTAAACCATTGCGGCATCTGCTTTTGCATTGGCTCTCTGACTCGCATTTACCGTTTCCTGAAGCTTTCCGTTTACGAAGATTTTTATTGGCGAAAAAGTTTTTCCTGTAATAACATCAAATGCATTGTGGAAAGTTAAAAGCGTATGTTTTCCTTCTTTTAAACCGCTTATTTTAAGTTCTAAATTTTCAGCTGTAACGAGTCCGTCAGCACCTAATTTATTATAAAACGGAGCGCTCATTCCGACTTTATACCATTTTGAGGTGAAGTTTCCTTTTAGCTTAAAAGTTACTCCATTAAACGTTTTCTGGTCTTCTTTGTTTTCATTAATTACCCACGAATCGTAACTCGGATCGTGAACTTCTTCTAATCTTCTTTGGAAAAAGTCAAAATCAACTTTTACAAGCTGTTTATTGGTATTCTGTGCTTGTCCATTTGCTGTCAAAAGCATTGCTAAAGCAAATGAACTAACTAATTTCTTAATCATTTTATGGTAATTTTTTCAGTTTCTGATTTTCCAATCAGGTTTATAATGTCTTTTTTTCTTTCTTCTGGAACTACTTTTAAAACCTTTAATTCTCCATTAACCAATTCGGCTTCAATCGTAGTATTATGTTTCGCATGTAATTTGAAATGAACGTTCCATTCTTTCGGCCAAGCTGGAAAAAGGTAAATTTTTCCGTCTGCTTCCTGCAAAAGCATTTCCTGCATTCCAATCATTCCTGAACCTCCCCAATTGTGATCTGGAACCCAGTCAAAACCTGGTCCCCAGAATGCTGGAAAACGTCGATCTGAATTGGCCATTTTTAGAGTATTGTATTTTACTGCTTCATTAGTCAAACCTAAACGAGCTGTGAAAATATTGTCTTGTTTCCAACCCACATGACTTCTAAATTTTAAAGCATCAGAATCATATTTCCATGTATTTAAAGCCGTTTCTAAATCTGATTTTCCAACGCCGTAAATTCCCCACGGATAAACAGGATATAATTGTGGAACTTCCGTATTATTAACACGTTCCCATGTTTTAGCAGGAAGCAGAACTTTATGATTTTCAATCTGCCCGAAATTCAAAGGTGGAATTCTATTTTGAAATGCTTTTAAATATTCAACGTCTTCTTTTGACAATTCATTTCCCGAAAGGTTTAATAGATTCTCTGTAATTACTTGTAAAGCCGAAATCGTACTATTAGCATTATTTGCCATTTTATAAGTTTCAGCACCTGAGCCTGGGAAAAGAACTAATTTTCCGTTTCCGTCTAATGCTTTTCGACCTCTTTGTTTCGCTAAATATTGATAATGTTCATCAAAAA
>NZ_DASWYK010000243.1:0-78563 GCF_036405015.1 Flavobacterium sp.
GAATACTAAAAATGAGAATAAAAAATAGCGGAATTCTTCTTTTGGCAGCAATACTTCTTTTTTCTTGTGATAAAAAAAGAGTATTCGACGAGTATAAATCTGTTGGAAGTGCTTGGCATAAAGACAGTATTGTAAGTTTTAATCTGCCAGTTTTAGATTCTACAAAAAAGTACAATTTATTTGTAAACATTAGAGACAACAACAATTATCCGTTTAATAATTTGTTTTTAATTGTTGCTATTGAAACGCCAAGCGGATTTACAAAAGTAGATACTTTAGAATACCAAATGGCTGCTCCAGACGGGACTTTACTAGGAAACGGTTTTACCGATATTAAAGAAAGTAAACTGTTTTACAAAGAAGATGTGAAATTTAAAGGAACTTATAAAGTCCACATCAAACAAGCGGTAAGACAATCAGGAAAAATTCCTGGTGTTGAAGCTTTAGAAGGAATTACAGACGTTGGTTTTAGAATAGAACAAAAAGATTAGATAAATAGTTATGGCTGCTAAAAAAAACAATCAATCAAATAAGGATATTAATTATTATAAAAAGAAATTCTGGCGGGTTTTTGCCTACTCTTTATTGGGAGTTTTAGCTTTCTTTTTGTTTGCCTCATGGGGATTATTTGGTTCTATGCCTTCATTTGAAGATTTAGAAAATCCAGATTCAAACCTTGCCACAGAAATCATCTCTTCTGATGGAGTTGTACTGGGTAAATATTTCAAAACCAACAGATCACAACTTAAATATTCTGATTTACCTAAAAATTTAGTCGAAGCGCTTGTTGCAACTGAAGATGCACGTTTCTACGAACATTCAGGAATTGACGGACGTGGAACTTTAAGAGCTGTTTTTAGTTTAGGAACAAATGGTGGAGCAAGTACATTAACGCAACAGCTTGCAAAACAGTTATTTCACGGTGAAGGTTCTAAGTTTTTGCCTTTCAGGATTGTACAAAAAATAAAAGAATGGATTATTGCCATTCGTCTAGAAAGACAATATACTAAAAATGAAATTTTAGCGATGTACTGCAACGTTTATGATTTCGGAAATTATTCTGTTGGAGTAAGTTCTGCTGCTCAGACTTATTTTTCTAAAGATCCAAAGGATTTGACAGTTGATGAATCTGCAATTTTGGTTGGGATGTTCAAAAACTCAGGTTTATATAATCCGGTTCGTAATCCGCAGGGAGTAAAAAATCGTCGTAATGTGGTTTTGTCTCAAATGGCAAAAGCAAAAATGATCTCAGAAGCTGAAAAAGAAAGACTTCAAGCTCTTCCGATTACTTTGAAATTTAAATTGGAAAGCCACCGTGAAGGTATCGCTACATATTTTAGAGAATATCTTCGTGATTACATGAAGAAATGGGTAGCAGAAAACAAAAAACCTGATGGATCTGAATATGATATTTATAAAGACGGACTTAGAATTTACACAACGATAGATTCTAGAATGCAAACCTATGCTGAAGAAGCAGTCGCAGCGCACATGCAAAACCTTCAACAACAGTTTTTTATTGAACAGAAAAACAATAAAAATGCTCCTTTCGTAAATATTACACAAGCTGAGACAGACAGAATCATGATGCAAGCGATGAAAAATTCTGTTCGTTGGGCGCAAATGAAAGAAATGGATAAAAGTGAAGAGGATATCATAGCTTCATTCAAAGTAAAAACCAAAATGCGTGTCTTTACCTGGAAAGGGGAACGTGATACAACAATGACACCACTGGATTCTATTCGTTATTACAAACACTTTCTACAATCAGGTTTGATGTCTATGGAGCCTCAAACTGGTGCTATTAAAGCTTGGGTTGGAGGTATCAATTACAAATATTTCCAATACGATCACGTAGGACAGGGAGCTAGACAAGTAGGTTCTACTTTCAAACCGTTTGTTTACGCTACAGCAATTGAAGAATTGAACATGTCTCCTTGCGATTCTATTCTTGATGGACCTTTCATGATTCATAAAGGACGTCATCATGTAACAGAAGATTGGGAACCAAGAAACTCTGATTATAGATACAGAGGAATGGTTACGTTAAAACAAGCTCTGGCGGCTTCTATCAATACTGTTTCGGCTAAATTAATTGACAGAACAAGTCCAGAAGCAGTTGTAGAATTGACTAAAAAGTTAGGAGTAAAAACAGAAATTCCAGTACAGCCATCAATCGCATTAGGAGCTGTTGATATTACGGTTGAAGACATGGTTGCGGCATACAGCACTTTTGCTAATCAAGGAGTTTATGTAAAACCACAGTTTTTAAGCCGAATTGAAAACAAAAGCGGAGAGGTTATCTATGAGCCAATTCCAGAATCTCATGACGTTTTAAATAAAGACATTGCTTTTGCCGTAATTAAATTGCTTCAAGGAGTTACCGAAAGTGGTTCTGGTGTACGTTTGCGTACGCAAGGCGGTGGAAGTGGAGACAACCGTTGGACAGGTTATCCATACATGTTTACAAATCCGATTGCTGGTAAAACAGGAACAACACAAAACCAATCTGATGGATGGTTTATGGGAATGGTTCCTAATTTGGTAACTGGTGTTTGGGTTGGATGTGAAGACCGTTCTGCACGTTTCAAAAGTTTGACGTACGGACAAGGAGCAACTGCAGCATTACCAGTTTGGGGGTATTTCATGAAAAAATGTTATGCCGATAAAGATCTTCAAATTTCTAAAGGAGAATTTGAACGTCCAGCAAACCTTTCGATCAAAGTAGATTGCTACCAAAGACCAGCGATTGTAAAAGATACAACACAGACCGAACAAAATACAGATGAATTTGAATTGTAAAAAGAATCTTTTTTACAGTTTGAAAAGAGGACTGAATTATCTACAGATGATTCAGCCCTCTTTCGTTTACGATTATTCATTAATAATAAAAAGTAGTAAAAAACTTATTTTTTTATTCTTTTTGTAAATCTTAATTCGTATGTTTGAAAATACATCCTCATAAGTATACATCCTAAGATCATATTAAATACCACACTTTTAAAAAAGTGGGAATCATAAATCCTTTTTTAGCCCGGCATAGTGCGAAGTAGAAAGGTAGAAAAGATTTTTAATATGAGTGCAAAAATGAAATGGGTTTATCTGTTTACTTTAATTTCGTTTACTTTTCAAAGCTGTGAAAAAGATTTGAATGAAGAACTACCCACAAAAGAGCAGAGTAAAGAAGCTAAAATTAATCATCTGACAATTAAGGATGCTCCTTTTTTACGACCAAATATTGAAACTTATCAGTCGAGTAATTCAATAACTAGCAAAACTTTAGGTTAACAACGTCGACGAAGTAGAACTTGATCTCGAACATATAATTGAATATGAAGGCGCAGATGATTTCAAGAGTTATACGGTGCCAGTTATAGGTAAAGCAACTGAAATGGAAGATTATTATTTTGAAAATCTTCATGTTCTGAAAGATGGGGACAAGTATGAATCTTTTATTGTAAGATACTTTCCAGAAGATAAAACGAAAAAGTTTGAGTTAAATCAATTTACAGGAAGAATGCAATTCTTTGATTATGCTAAAAAGTTGAGGAGCACTTTGTATTTTGAAAATGGAAATGTCAAAAGAGTAGAGGCAGCACCAACAAACAGTATAACGGGAAAATTACCGGATCAAATAGAAGATAATGATGATGGTTGTGGATGTAGAGGAGGTGGAGGTAGCTTATTGTCACAATTTTTCAGCTGGATTGGCGGGCTATTTAGTAATATTCATATTTCATTTGGTTCTGGAGATTATTATAGTGGTGGAGATTACTACGCTGGGGACTATTTTCTTAGCATAAGCCCTCCTAACGGAGGAGGTGATTATTATTTAGGTCATGGAAATTCTTATTATGGTAATAGTAGTAGTGGTACTAGTTCCAACCCTGTAGTTTTCGTTCCCACTCAGGCACAATCGGAGTATCATCGTATGCAAGTTAGAGATATTGTTAGAAAGTTAGGTACTACAGATTCTATAGTATTATTATGGATGATGGATTATAATAATATTGAGAATGTTAACAATATATATTATTTTTTAAATAAGTTTGAAAATACACCTGAAACATTAGATTTTTTTAGAGAAGCTGTTTTTGCTCTTAAAGATGGTGGAGGAGTTGATTACGGGTTTAGAATAATTGAAGACAAATCGTTTACAGAAAATCCATGTCTTAGCGGGGTTTATAGTAAACTTGGAGAAGGATCAAAATTTGATAGTTATTTAAAAAAATTTGATGGAGATTTTTCAGTAGCTAATTTAATGCTGAGTGCGGTTAAGGATTCTAATTATCCAAAAGCAAATGCAGTAACTTATTCTCCAGTTGATTATTTAATTGAAATAAAATTTAATCCTGAAAATTTACATAGACCAGCATTGGATATTGCAAGAACATTTATTCATGAATTGATTCATGCTGAAATTTACAGAAAATTATTAAGCTGCTCCAGATTGCCTCATGTTAATGTTGGTAAAATGACAGATTCGCAATGGCAGATTTACATTTATAATTTGAAAAATGATTTTCCAGGTCTTTTTGAGTACTATATGAGGTATAAGTATAATGTTCCTCCCAATCAACAGATTTCAGATCCGCACCACGAATTAATGGCGCAGCATTATAGACAAATTGTTGTTCAGGTGTTGAAGCAATATGACGGTAATGCCCATTCAGATGAATTTTACAATGCATTAGCCTGGATTGGGCTTATGGGAGAAGGAGAGTTGCCGATTGATAGCCCGACTGGATTACCGCCAGTTCCTACCGTTGTATGGAAGAATGTGCCTCAATCTCAAAGACTACAAATTTTGTCTATTTATAAAAACTTTTTAAATACTAATGCGCCATGTCAATAATCAAGCAAATATTTATTTGTGCTATGATGATATCATCAAATATGATTTCTTCACAAATTGTAAGCTCCAATAAAAATCGCCCATTTCTTGTGATCTTAGATGACCCTTTGATAGCTCATTATTCGGTGAGTAAAGATACTTCTAGAATGTCTATAAGCTTTTATGTAAATGGATATGAATCGAAGCAAAAAAGAGAGAAAGCAATTAAAGCACGTCAAGACGAATGGAATAAACAGAAGAGGAGAGAATATGTTAGACTTCCAACCTTTTATGTTAATTATTTTGACACTGAAAAACCAGAAAGAATGTCAAGTTTAGACTGTGATTATCGAAATCTGAATGAGTTATTTGAAAATAATACTGAGTTTTTGATATATCTAATAATAAAGCAAGATGACGGAACTTATTTAAAATGGTCACCTGTACTTTTGCCTGAAGAGTAATTAATAAGAAAAATATATAGAGGTGAATGATATTTTTCTGAACCTCCAATTAAAATAATTAATAGTATGAAAAGAATTATAATAATAGCACTAATTTGTTTAAGTTCGTGTATTAGCTATCAAAAATTTGATTACAACAAGGATAATAATAGTTGGATACGTGCATTTCAAGATAATGTGTTTTTATGGAGCTTAAAAGAGAGTGGCCAGAACGATTCTATTTTTCAAATGGAAAGGAAAAATCTTTACAATTCCTACGGGGTTTTAAGTCTGGATGAAATGAACGAAACGAGAAGACTTGCAAAGGATTTTGTTAAAACCATTCCAAAGCCACTTATCTGTGAAAATTGTAAGGAGGATGAATATTACTATTTGAAAAATTGTTTGCATTATTATGCTAGTTGTGAGTTAGAGTTTATTGCAAAAGAAGCTTATAAAAAACATTTGAGCATGCAAACTGAATCTCTTGCAAAGTAAATGGTTTCTCTATTAAAGATACTTTGGAAACAGAGCAAAACACAGGCTAGAGTTAAGTGAAACTATGTTGCAATAGTGCTTATCTAGTTAAAATTCAATCCTTTTACTGTTCTTTCAAGAGAATAGTAAAGGGATTTTTCTTTTGGTTTTATTTTTACGAAATCGTTATAATTTCATCTAAAAATCTTATTTTTATCAAAAATATTCAGCAATAAAGATAGTTTGTTATGATAACAAAAAAAGTAAATAACGTTCAGGATGCTATAAACGGAATTGAAAGTGGCATGACCATCATGTTTGGAGGTTTCGGATTGTGTGGTATTCCTGAAAATACAATTGCAGCTTTGGTAAACACATCGATTTCAGATTTAACTTGTATTTCTAACAATGCAGGAGTTGATGATTTTGGTTTAGGATTATTGTTGCAGAAAAAGCAAATTAAAAAGATGATTTCTTCTTATGTGGGAGAAAACGCAGAATTCGAACGTCAAATGCTTTCAGGAGAATTGGAAGTTGAATTAACGCCACAAGGAACTTTGGCAGAACGTTGTCGTGCAGCTCAAGCGGGAATTCCTGCTTTCTTTACACCAGCAGGTTACGGAACCGAAGTTGCCGAAGGAAAAGAAGCAAGAGAATTTAATGGAAAAATGCACATTATGGAAGAAGCTTTTAAAGCCGATTTTGCAATTGTGAAAGCTTGGAAAGGCGATGAAGCCGGAAATCTGATTTTTAAAGGAACCGCAAGAAACTTTAATGCGCCAATGGCTGGAGCTGCAACAATCACAATTGCCGAAGTTGAGGAACTGGTTCCTGTTGGAACATTAGACCCAAATCAGATTCATATTCCGGGAATTATGGTACAGCGAATCTTTCAAGGAGAAAAATTTGAAAAGAGAATCGAGCAACGCACTGTGAGAGTTAGAAATTAGATAATTGACACATTTAGAAATATGTTGACAAAAGAAGATATAGCAAAACGAATTGCAAAAGAAGTAAAAGACCGATATTTCGTAAACCTTGGTATCGGGATTCCGACTTTGGTTGCGAATTACGTTCGAGAAGATATAGCAGTTGAATTTCAAAGTGAAAATGGTGTTCTCGGAATGGGACCTTTTCCGTTTGAAGGAGAAGAAGATGCCGATATTATTAATGCAGGAAAACAAACTATTACTACGCTTCCAGGTGCCAGTTTCTTTGATTCGGCTTTTAGTTTTGGAATGATTCGAAGCCAAAAAGTAGATTTGACTATTTTGGGAGCAATGGAAGTTTCAGAAAACGGAGATATTGCCAACTGGAAGATTCCAGGAAAAATGGTAAAAGGAATGGGAGGTGCAATGGATTTGGTAGCTTCTGCCGAAAATATCATCGTAGCCATGATGCATGTGAACAAAGCAGGAGAGTCAAAAATCTTAAAAAGATGCACTTTACCATTAACCGGCGTAGGATGCGTTAAAAAGGTTGTAACGGAGCTTGCGGTTCTCGAAGTAACTAAAAAAGGTTTTAAGCTCTTAGAACGAGCGCCAGGTGTGTCAGTCGAGCACATCATCGCCTCAACCGAAGCTGAATTGATTATTGAAGGCGAAATTCCTGAAATGGCAATTTAGTTTTTTATTAGGTTCAAAGGCTCAAAGATACAGAGGTTCAAAGTTGAAATGCTGTAGTGAGATTTAGATAGAGAGAACTTTCTTAATTGAAGGTTCTCTTTTATTTTAATCAATTTCGAACAGTTTAAATAGTCTTTTATTTACATTTGCTGTGATTTAAAAAAAGAGACATTTGGAAAAGTTTGAAATCGATATTAAATGGGGAAGTTATTTGTTTGTTACATATACGGCGACTTCAATTGTAATATCACTTTTAATGTTATTAGTTGATTATGATAGATATTTGTACAATGTTCTTGTACTACTTTTTGTCGTTCAATTAATATATTTTACTAGTAAAGCGATATCCGAAAACAAAAAAAATGATTTAAGTAAAGGCTATAGAAAGTTCTTTGTTTGTATTAGGCTTTTATTTTTCTACTACCTTCTTACGTCATTTTTGAATGGAAGCGCAATTACAAATACAGGTAGTTGGTACTTGTCTCTATTTACGCCATATAGGGAAAAAGACATTTCAGAATTAATAGCTGAGGATGATCCAAATGATAATAGCATCACTCTTAATGAGTTTATGTTGGCATTAAAAAGAAAGTTTGCCAGAGCATAAAGTATGTAAAAAATAAAAAACCGCCCAATTTAGGCGGTTTTTTTATTTTTTAAACTTTGCGACTTAGCGTCTTTGCGAAAAAAAAATCTTGCGAACTTAGCGTAAAACTTTGTGTTCTTTGCGGTTAAATTGCCAATTATAAGTTGAAAGAAGCTCCTAAACTAAAAGTAGCTTGATTATTCAAATGATAAAAAGGATCATTGTTTGAACCATATTTTGCAATTGGGAATCCGATTTCTGTGAAAACACCAAATCCGTCAGTAAAGAAATAACGACCACCAACGTGACCTCCAAAATTATGTAAACCTAAGCTTAAACCAGGGTAAACATCCAATTGTTCTACACCAATTACACTAGATAAGTTAGCGTTGATTCTTGCTTTTGCATCAAAACGGTCACCGAAATCTGGTGTTGCATCATTGTAAGCGGCAGTGCTTCCGTGATAGAAACCATTAAAATTATCAACGCCTAATAAATAATTTGCAACAAAACCAAATGAGAAGTTTTCTCCTAAACCAAAATCAATAGAACCCTGAATTCCAGAACCACCATCTTGTAAATTAGCACCAACATTTACCCTTGTGTCACCTTTACCTGTAAAGGCGCTTTGTGCATTAATAAATCCGAATGATACTAAAAACAAGAGTGTAATAACCTTTTTCATAAATTTTAAAATATTAATTATTTTGAAGAGCAAAAATAAAATTTAAACAAATTAATTCCTACCCTTTTCATTAAAATACAATTCGTTTAACGGTTCACTTTGCCAGTATTCCTTAGTGTCGACATCCATAATGGTAAGCGGACCTCTAAAGGCAGCACCTGTATCGACATTCCAAACGCAGGCTTTGTTTACAGGAACCGTTTTTCCTATTCGTGTAACAGGAGTATGTCCGATGTAAACTTCTTTATAAACGGTAAATCTTTTAGGATAGTGTAAATCGTCTTCCTTTAATTTTGGATCTAATGAAAGAGCTGTTTCCCAAAGTGTTCTGTCCCAATAAAATAGTTTAGAAAAATATTCCCATTTTACACCATTTAAATTGGTAAATCCAGCATGAACAAACAAACGATTTTGGTCATCAAGGTAATAATCCTGAAGATTTTCCAAGAATTCGATATGAGCTTTCTTTTTATCAGCCGAAATTTTGGCATAACCTTCAACAGTTGCTTTTCCGCCGTGTTTGTACCACATTTCTTCATCAAAGTCATCATTTCTCTCTTCTAGCCAGTCTAGTGCCAGCTGATCGTGATTCCCTCTTATGCAGATGCAGTTTTGTTTGCTTTTTAAATCAATCAAATAGTCGATTACTTCAACAGACTGACTCCAGCCGTCAACATAATCGCCCAAAAAAATTAGAGTATCTTCTGTGGTAACTTCGGCTCTCTTCATCACTTGTTCAAGTGCAAGTAATCCGCCATGAATGTCACCTATAACAAATGTTCGCATTATTTAATTTTTCGAGTAGAAGAACAAAAATAAAAAGAATTATTGGTTTGCACTCACCTAATTTATATTCTTTAAAAATTGATACTATTTATAACTATTTGAAATCCTTTTTTATTGCTTTCCGCTGTAAATTTGTAGCATGTCTGAAACACCAACATATCGCAAAATTATTCATATTGATATGGATGCTTTTTATGCATCGGTCGAGCAGATGGATAATCCTGAGCTGCGTGGAAAACCTGTTGCAGTTGGCGGTTCAGAAAATAGAGGAGTAGTTTCAGCAGCAAGTTACGAGGCAAGAAAATTTGGTGTAAGAAGTGCAATCAGTGGCGTTTTGGCAAAAAAATACTGTCCGCATATTATTTTTGTTCGTCCAAGATTTGATCGTTATAAAGAGATTTCATCCAAAATTCATAAAATTTTTAATGAATATACCGATTTAGTTGAACCTCTTTCGCTAGATGAAGCTTATCTGGATGTTACTCATAATAAAAAAGGAAATCCGAGCGCAAGTTTATTGGCGCAGGAAATCAGAATGAGAATTTTTAATGAAGTTGGTTTAACGGCTTCTGCGGGAATTTCGATTAATAAATTTGTGGCTAAAATTGCCAGTGATTACAATAAACCAAACGGACAGAAAACGGTAAATCCAGATGAAGTAGAAGCTTTTTTAGAAGATTTGCCTATTCGGAAGTTCTATGGAGTCGGAAAAGTAACTACAGAAAAAATGTATCAGCTTGGCATTTTTACTGGAACAGATCTCAAAAGTAAATCCTTGGAGTTTTTAGAGAAACATTTCGGAAAATCGGGTATATTTTATTATCATGTAGTACGTGGAATTCATAATAGTGAAGTAAAATCATCCAGAATTACCAAATCCGTCGCTGCAGAACATACTTTTGACGTCAATCTTTCTTCTGAAATTTTTATGATTGAGCAACTGGAAAAAATTGCAGCTTCTTTAGAAAAACGACTCGAAAGACATAAACTTTCAGGAAAAACAATAACGCTTAAAATAAAATACAGTGATTTTTCGCAACAAACCAGAAGTAAAACGATTCCTTATTTCATCTCCGATAAAAAATTGATTATGGAGAATATACAGGAATTATTATATCAGGAAAAAATGAAAGATTCTGTGAGATTGCTTGGTATTTCGTTAAGTAATCTTAATAATGAAATTAAAAAAGAAGTAGTGGTTCAGTTAAAATTTACGTTTTGATAACATTTTCGATTCTTAAAAGAGTATTAATGATACTTATTGGGAGGATTTTTCCTCTATCTTTGGATAAAATATTTATTGATCATTTAAATTGTATTTTACATGAAAAATAAAAATTCCGAAGATTTTTTACAACGAAATACAGTTCCAATTCTTTCATGGGACTTTCATCATGAATATATGAAAGAACTGAAAGATTTAACCTATGATCTGGAAAGAGTAAGTAAAATTTCAAGTGAGTTTACTTGGGATGAAAAAAAACTGAATATCAGTGAGAGAATCAAAGAAGAAGTCGTTTTGATTACGGATTTGGATTTAAAGATTGTTTTCGCGTCAAGCGGAATCAAAAAAATGACGGGTTACAAAGAAGAAGAGATTCTCGGAAAAACGCCAAAAATGTTTCAGGGGCCTGCAACTTCTAAAAAAGATTTAAGAGAAATTAGAGCGGCAGTAAAAAAGAAAATTCCTTTTGAAAAAACACTCGAAAACTACCGAAAAAACGGTAAAACTTATAAATGCAAAATTGATGCTTCGCCAGTTTATAAATTAAACGGAGAAATATCACATTTTATAGCTTTTGAAAAACAGGATTTGAGCGCTTAGATTTTGTTTAACCGCAAAGAACGCAAGGATTTACGCAAGGCACGCTAAGATAAAAAAAGGAAAAACCGTCCAAATAGGACAGTTTTTCCTTTTTTTATAAATAAATTTTTCTTTGCGAACTTTGCGTAAATCCTTGCGTTCTTTGCGGTTAAAGAAAATTACAAATCAGCAAAGAAATCATTTCCTTTATCATCTGTGATAATAAATGCTGGGAAATCTTTAACGGTGATTTTACGAACAGCTTCCATTCCTAATTCTTCAAAATCAACTACTTCAACTTTTAGAATGTTGTCCTGAGCTAAAATAGCAGCTGGACCTCCGATAGAACCTAAGTAGAATCCGCCGTATTTGTTGCAGGCATCAGTAACTTGTTTGGTACGGTTTCCTTTTGCCAACATAATCATACTTCCGCCATTTTTCTGGAATTCATCTACATAAACGTCCATACGTCCAGCAGTTGTTGGTCCGAAACTTCCTGAAGCCATTCCGTCTGGAGTTTTTGCTGGACCAGCATAATAAACTGGGTGATTTTTAAAATATTCCGGCATTGGTTTTCCAGCGTCTAACAATTCTTTGATTTTTGCGTGAGCAATATCACGAGCAACAATCACAGTTCCGTTAAGTTTTAAACGTGTTTTAACTGGATATTGAGATAATTTTGCTAAAATATCTGCCATTGGTTGATCTAAATCAATCTCTACAGGGGCTTCTAAATGTGGAGCTGTTTCTGGTAAAAATTGTTTCGGATTTACTTCTAATTGCTCTACGAAGATTCCGTCTTTCGTAATTTTTCCTTTGATATTTCTATCAGCAGAACAAGAAACACCTAATCCAACCGGACAAGAAGCCGCGTGACGAGGCAAACGGATTACACGAACGTCGTGCGTGAAATATTTTCCTCCAAATTGTGCTCCAATGGCACTTTCTTGACAGATTTTTTGAACTCTTTCTTCCCATTCAAAATCACGGAAAGCCTGACCAGACATGTTTCCAGTAGTTGGAAGATGATCATAATATCCTGCGGATGCTTTTTTTACAGCGCTTAAGTTGGCTTCTGCAGAAGTTCCGCCAATTACCAAAGCTAAGTGATATGGAGGACAAGCAGAAGTTCCTAAATCTTTGATTTTATTGCGAATGAATTCATCTAAAGACTTTTCGTTCAACAAAGATTTTGTCTGTTGGTATAAATAAGTTTTGTTTGCAGATCCTCCGCCTTTTGCCATAAACAAAAAGTCGTAAGAAGTTCCTTTTTTAGCATAAATATCAATTTGTGCCGGAAGATTTGATCCTGAATTTTTCTCTTCAAACATCGAAATCGGAACAATCTGCGAATAACGTAGGTTTCTTTTTTGATAAGTATTAAAAATTCCACGGCTTAACCATTCTGCATCATCAACACCCGTAAAAATGCTTTCGCCTTTTTTTGCCATTACAATCGCTGTTCCAGTATCCTGACAGCTTGGTAACTGACCTTCGGCAGCAACAGAAGCATTTTGAAGTAAATTGTAAGCTACGAAACGATCATTATCTGTGGCTTCTGGATCATCAAGGATTTTTCTAAGTTTTTGCAAATGAGTCGTTCTTAGCATAAACGAAACATCTGTTAATGCCTCTTCTGCTAGTAATTCTAAACCTTTTGGATCAACAGTTAAAACTTCGCGTTCTCCAAATTGTTCCACTTTCACAAAATCTGAGGTGATTTTGCGGTACTGCGTATCATCCTTTAAGATCGGATAAGGATCTTGGTATATAAAATCAATCATTGCTTTGTTTTTTCACAAAGTTAGAAAGAATTTATTTTAGAAAGAGTTTGAATAAGGGTTCTGCAGCAGTTTATTCCTGACTGTTAAACTGATCAAAGGTCATCTTCTTTTTGAAGTAAGCTTTGTCTTTTGCAGATAGTAATTTCTTACTCCATTGGTTGCCTTTCAATTCAAAAGAAATTGAATCAGAATGTGTTAGGATTCCCATGTCCATGTTTTCATCTTCATCTGCTGGTACAAATGCAACAGTTTTGCAATAAAAAGATTTTGGATCTGAACTCTTGGATGGATTTGCGATTTCTACCCAACTTCCCCAACCACTGTCGGACATTGTATTCCATTGATGAACAAGTTGTAAGCTATTATTTTTTAAGTAATATAAGTAGTTGTCATGTGTATAACCACAAGCAGGATATCCTACAGAAATATGTATGAAAGGCGAATTTTTAGAAGTTTCAGATGTCAATCCATAAGAAGCCATCCAGTCTGATCCTTTTTCAAAACCTTTGATTGTAACTTTTGAAGATCCTGTTTTGTTTTTATTCTGATAGAAATCCAATCTATATTTTACGGTTACCACGCTGTCTTTGTCAGCTTGTTGTTCTACTAAATTGGCTAGAATGTAATCTTTTGAAGATTCTTCGCCATTAACATAAATTGCAACGGTATCGGTTTTAATGATTTTTTCGTCAGCTGAATTGTCAACGGCTTCCATTGGAATTTCCTGAACAACGGGTAATGCTGCGATTTCAGAATCTGTGTTTTTTGTTTTTTGGCATCCGATTAGTAGGATTGAGAAGAGGAGGGCTTGTATTTTCATGGTATTATTGTTCTAATAGTAAAACTAAAAGTTTTTTCTTTTGATAAAGTTCTGCCAGTGATATTTTTTCGCCTTCGAAATAAAAAAGTTGGTCTTCAAATTTTACTTCATTAGGATCAATAAGAAAACAGTAGTTATCACGATCGTTTAGAACACTCAAATTATCAAAATTCAATTCGATTACTTCAACATATTTGATAATGTTTAGCTTATGTGCTTCTTCTAAAGTAACAGGCGTGCTTTCATCATATCTAAAAAAGAATTTTTCACCACCGCCAGGCATTCCAAACCAAGGCATTGCTTTTCCTGAAACCAGGTTGATGTATTCGGGAGCTTCATTAATCACAAATAAACGTTGGTTCATTGTTTGAAAGAATTCAGGAAGAGATTTGTTCTCAAAAGCTTCTTTTTCTCTCCAGAAATAAATTCCCTGATTTTGCCAAGACGGATTCTGAAAATCTTTTTCGGTCTCAGAATCAGAATAATGCATATACAATTCTCTTGGCATAAAAGTCAAGATAGAATCATTTATAAGCCAGTCAATTTTATTGGGTTCAAACTGGTTTTCTTCAGATGGTGCGTTTTCTTCAGGTTGTGGTTCTTCTGTAAATTGAGTTGTTTCAAAAGAAGGCTCTTCTTTGATTGTTTTAAGATCTTTTTCCTTGCCGAATAATTTTTTAAATAAATTCATGTTTTGAGCTTTTATCAAATGAAATTAAAAGAACCAAGTTGCCACAAATATTGCTGTAATAACGCAGATTAAATCTACTAAAAGCATTGTGCCTAAAGCATATCTTGTATTTTTGATGTTTACTGAACCAAAATATACCGCAATTACGTAAAACGTGCTTTCTGCACTACATTGGAAAATACTGCTTAATCTGGCAGTTAAAGAATCGGCACCAAATGTATTCATCGAATCAATTAAGAAACCTCTAGATCCGGCAGAACTAAAAGGACGAAGCATTGCAACAGGAAGTGCATTGGTGATTTCTTTGCTTACGCCCAAATTCGCAAATACAAATCCGATTCCGTCGCTAATGATTTCAAATAAACCGCTGTTTCTGAATAGTGAAATCGCTACTAACATTCCTAAAACGTACGGGAAAATAGTAACTCCGGTTTTAACTCCATTATTTGCTCCAACTACAAAAGTGTCGAAAACAGTGGTATTTGCATCTTTAAACTTTTGCTCATGTCTAAAAGAAAAAATCAGCGTAAAAGCAATAATCGCCAACAAGATTAATCCAGAAAGGTTTGATGTAAAATAGTTTTTTCCAATTAAATCCAAATGATTTACATACATCAGCAAACCAACAATAGCAGCAATTAATCCCATTAAACCAATTAGAAGTGAAGCACTTTTAAAATTGATTTTTTGTTTGATTCCGACAATTAAGAAAGCAGCAATAGTCCCGATAAATGAAGTAATAATACACGGAAGCATAACATCGGCTGGATTACTAGCATTTGCAGCAGCACGATAGCCAATAATCGAAGTTGCAATCAAAGTCAAACCAGAAGCGTGAAGACACATAAACATGATTTGTGCATCGCTGGCTTTGTCTTTGTCAGGGTTTATTTCTTGTAAACTTTCCATGGCTTTCAATCCAAAAGGTGTTGCAGCCGAATCCAATCCTAAGAAATTGGCAGCAAAGTTCAAGGTCATGTACGATATTGAAGGGTGGTTTTTAGGAATACTTGGAAACACTTTTACAAATACTGGACTTAATCCTTTTGCCAATTTTCCAGAAGCTCCAGAAATGATTAGAAGTTCCATTAAACCACAGAAAAAGGCCAAGTAAGCAATAAGAGGCAGAATTAAATCGACTAAAGTGCTTTTACAAGTTGGCAATAAACCGTCAGATTTTTGAAGTCCGCTGTAGATTTTTACCGTTTTGTTTTTAAAAACGTAAGTCGTGTCGGCATTCAACGTATCACGATTGATAATCATGGTTTGATCTGGCGCTTTTTTAATGCTGTCTTTGATGAAAGCAGGAAGTTCTTCAATGTATTTTTCAGAAACTAAAATCGGATCATCTTTCTTCCCATTTAAAACAGAATCAATGGTATAAGTATTGGCAGTAAATAAACTGACTACAATAAAAAGAATCGAAGAAATAAAAATAACTAACCAAAATCTGCTCAATACCATAATTACATTTTTTTGTAAATGTAATTATTTAGCGATAAAATGCATAAATATTTTGTTTCTGATGAATAATTTGATGGGCTGTGATTTTGAAATATTTATAAAACGGTTTAAAAATTCAATTTTATTCAATGACAATTTTGGTTTCCATATAATGCTCAAAAGCTTTAATTCCTTCAAACAAAATCTCTTTTCTAGAATTTTCGGTTTCATTAAAAAATTCCGTTTCTATCTTGACATGATCTTTTTTAATGGTTCTTTTCCAAATTCCAATCACTTTTCCGTTTTCTAAAATAATGGGTTTAAAAATGCCATTATTGGTAAAAACTTTAGATTGATGTTCTGTATTGAAAGACGCTTCACGTGTTTTATACGAAATTAAAATCTCATCAAACGCAGGAAGAAAATGTACGCTTTCGCGAAAGTCATTCTCTTTAGTGTCCTCTTTTTTAAACCAATATAGCTGATTATCAATAGAGATAGAGTTTAATTGCAACTCTATTGCGTTAATTGCATTCTTGCAGATTGTTGGCGCAAAACCAGACCACCAAGAGAAATCAAGCAACGTTGCGGGACCATGACTTTCAAAATAACGTTGTGCAAGTTTTGCCAGCGCTTCCTCTTTGCTTAATTTGAATTTTGGTTTAGAAACCCTTTCTTCGAGCAAAGCATACGTAATTTGTTTGCCTTTCATTCTTCCGTTGCAGACTAAGCCATCCAATTCGGCATTCATCATAATGGCAGCACTTAGAAAATCTTCCTTTGAGGTTTTTTTGATATTAAGTTCCTGCATGATTTCATCGCGAGTCAAATGATTGTTTCCTGCCAGTAACTTTTCTATAGAAGAATTGACCTGATTTAGCTTTTTCTCATCATAACCAAATTTTTTTGCTGCAGAATTGGTGAAACGTTTTACCTGCGGAGCAGAAAGCTCAAGCATCCAATAAATGTCATCTGAAGCAACAAAATGCCAAGTTGGACGCAAAATATGGGTTCGAATAATCTTAGCCGAATTTACAGCTTCTTCAATCTCTTTTTCTGATGAATCGCAACGAGAACCAATCGCCCATTTTGCCATCGCATAATCCTGCGCCTGCATCGCACCAAAATGTTTTACCACTTCTTGTGGCGTACAAGTGCTCGTTTTATACAAATTTTGAGCAACCAAACGATGATGTGAAATTTCCTCGTGCGTCATTTTTTTAACCATATAAGTGATATAAGTTAATTTTAGATTGCTATTGCAAAACCTTTGTAGCTATGAACCTTTGCAACTTTGAACCTTAAGATCTAAACATGAATAATCTCCTCCTCAATCAATAAATCTTCTCTTCTTAAACGAAGAAAAACCTGAGCTACGGCAATTGTATCTTTTTCGCAGTAAGTTATGATTCGGTCAATGTCTTTTTCAACATAAAAAACATGCGCTACCTGACTTCCATCAATATCGCCTTTTGGCGATGGGACACCGAGAATCTTGGTTAATAGCTTTAAAGAAGTAAAATGTTTATAATCGCCGAACTTCCATAATTCTAAAGTATCCAGATGTGGAATTTCCCAAGGTTTTTTGCCAAAGAGGTTTAATTTGTCTGGAATGGGCATTTGATTAATAATCATTCTTCTGGCAATAAACGGAATATCAAACTCTTTTGAGTTATGTCCGCACAACAAATGCTGTGGTTGATTGAAATGATTGTTGATCAGATTAGAAAAATCTTTTAGGATTTTCTTTTCTTCACCAAAAAAGGAAGTCACTCTAAAGTTTCTAACATCTCCTTTGATGGTGAAAAAGCCAACAGAAATACAGATTATCTTTCCGAACTCAGCCCAAATTCCGGCGCGTTCGTAAAATTCTTCAGGTGAGAACTCGTCCTTTCGTTGATATTGTGTTTTCAAATCCCAAAGTGATTGCATTTCTGCATCAAGCGAATTGAAATTCTCTTCTTCAGGAACAGTTTCTATATCAAGAAAGAGAATGTTATTGAGGTTTATTTTTTCAATCATAATTTTGTTATGGGTTTGCCACGAATTCACGAATTGAACAAATTCTTAATTTGATATAAATGTACACAAATTTGATTTTATTATTTTTTGAAAATTAAAATAGAGTGAATTTTCTTATATTTAAAATATTGAAGAAATAATTGATTGTATTTTAGTTAAAGAAAATTCGTGAATTGCTACGCCAGTCGCTATCGCTCGAGTCGTGGCGAAAAAACTAAAACAAACTTTGCTGTTGAGATGGAGATTCGTGTTCCAAAAGCCATTTTTTGCGCGACAATCCGCCAGCATATCCTGTTAAAGATCCATTCGTGCCGATAACACGATGACACGGAACAACAATCCAAAGCGGGTTTTTTCCATTTGCAGATGCTACGGCGCGAATCGCTTTTACATCACCCAGTTTTTTGGTCTGATCCATGTAACTTACCGTTTTTCCATATGGAATCTCTAATAATGCTTTCCAGACTTTCTGCTGAAATTCGGTGCCTTTTGGATTTAGTTTTAAATCAAAATTGGTTCTTTTGCCTTCAAAATATTCATTTAACTGTAAAACGGCTTCCTTCAAAACTTCTGGAATTTCATCGGAAACTTCATTTGTTCCAACATCAGAAACAGAAATTACGGAAATACCATTTTCATCTCCAATTATTTTGGTGATTCCTAAAGGCGAATTGATGAAGACTGTTTCCATATTTTTTGAACCGTAAAGAGGTTAATAGCAAAGTTCGCGAATTTTTTTTGAACCATATAAGTGATATAAGTTCATTTAATTAATTCTTTAAAATTTAAATTACTTATATCACTTATATGGTTTAATAATATGTGGTTTAATAATTGTTCATTCTAAATTTATAATCTAAAACGGTTTCAATTTTTTCGCTAGAAATTACTTTTTTGATATTAGATTGCTGTGAACTGAATTTCGGTAACGGCAAATTCATTTCAATTGCTTTTTGAGTATAATAGTTTTCTCTTGTAGGATGAAAAGGCGCTACGGCATTAAGAACTTCATTCCATTTGGATTGATTGATGATGGCTTCAATGATTTCGATACAATCGTTTTGATGAATTAAATTTACAGGCGCGTCTGGATTTTCAATGTTTTCCTTTCCTGATAAAAATTTGATAGGATGACGATCTTCACCGATTAATCCGCCGAAACGTAGAATTGTCGTTTCGAAGTTTTTATTTTTTAGAAGAAGATTTTCTGCCAACAGCAATTGTTTTCCGCTGTCTGTTTCGGGATTTGGAATGCTTTCTTCTGTGATTTTACTGTTATCATCGCCATAAACCGATGTTGAACTTACAAAGAGCACTTTCTTGATTTTTGATTTTTCTATGAAAGGAATTAGATTTTCGATTTTTTCTACAAAAAGTTTCCTTTCAGAATCAGGATTTGCAGCTCGCAATTTTGGCGGAATGTCGATAATTAGAATTTCGCTTTGCGCTAAAAAATCAGCGATATTTTCAGAAATACTTTCGCTTTTAACGGTTATTAAAAACGGATTTATTCCAACATTATCTAAAATAGAAAGTTTATGTTCAGAAGTTGTTGATCCATTTACTGAATTTCCATTTTCAATTAGCTTTTTTGCTAAAGGAAATCCGAGCCAGCCACATCCTAATATGCTTATTTGTTTCATTTTTTTGTTTTGAGGTGCAAAGTAACAAAGGTACAGAGTTGCAAAGTTTTTTGAGCTATAAAGAAAAAGGCAGATTTAAAATCTGCCTTTGTTTATATTATTCTGGTGTTACAACCGGTTTTATACTGTCTTTCGGAATCGCCAAACTGTCTTTAACGACTACAGGTTCAATAGGTTTTATTGGTGCAACATATCTTTTTATTTTCTGCTGAATTAGAACGGCATCATTTAAAACAAAAGGAGTTGGCATCATCCAGTTTTCTCTTGGTTTGACACTTAATAGAGGATTTGTCATCAAATCGAACGAACTTTCGATTAAATCCATATCAAAAATAGACGATTTGTTGATGTAGAATTCCATTTCCAGCGGTTCATTTCCGACAACATAATAGCACAAAATTTTGCTGTCTTCTCTTTGTAAACGATTTCCTTTTTCTCCCGAAGTCGTTACTCCGTTTGCTTTAAAGTTGTAAAACGTCATTTTTGGGTTGGCATAAATGTCGTAACGGTTTACTTTTCTGTTTGGCGTAATTTTGATTTTTAGATATCTATTGTTTCCAATAACGCTGTCTCTTAAGAATTGAATTGTAGGTTTTGGAACATCAACAACAGGTGCAATTGAGCTGTAAGTGAATGTTGAATTGTATTTACTTGCCAACGGAAGCGAATTTAAACCAACTGCTTTCTGATTTTTCTCTCCTAAATAAGATTTTGTCCAGTCGTCAAGATTTTTATCGTAAGTCGCCCAGACTGCAGAATTGTTATCTGCATTGTAAATATACAGTAAGCTGTTTGATTTTGCTTTTCCATATTCATAACCCGAATTGTATCCGGCGTAGATGAAAAATGAAATAGAAGCCAGGAAGAAAACAACTGTCCAGATTCCTTTTTTGGCAAAATCTCCAAATATTGGCAGTAACAATCCGAACAATAAAACGGTTAGAATGGCACTTCCAAACAAAATTTTAAGACCTAAACCAATTGGAAACATTACGATAAATGGTGCAATGATAGCCAAAGCTGGAATACTGAAAATCAGATTTACTCCTAAACTGTAATGTTGTGTGAAAACGAATATTCCGAATAATAATATTCCGAAATAAACAGGAATAATTAAAAATCCTGCTCCCGTTAAACTGTTTGCTAAAAACCCATTGATGATGATCCAAAGTAACAATGGCGCCACAAAATGGTTCATTGTGATTTTGGTATCAGAAAAATGATGGTAGAAAGCAAAACAAATTGCAATACTTAGAGTGACAAAGGCGCCGATATAAGCGTGTCCGTTATAAGTAAAGCCGTTTAATAGGTCAGAATATTGAGGGTAAATTTCTAAAATAAGTTTCCATCCTAAAAAAGTTACTAATCCTGCAATAATTATAGAACCTAAAAGAGGTACAAATCCTCTAAATATTTCTCTAAAAGTGATAATTCGTTTAACTTTTCCGATGAAAATAAATAAAGCCAATAATCCAAAAGCAATTAATGTCATTGGCATTACCCAAGTAAAAGGGTAATTAATGAATGAAAATGGAGCACTGAAATAAACATTATCTTCAGTAGATTCTGTTTGGTTTAAGTCAATGTTGGTTAGGTATTTTAATAAAGGCATCAAGTATGTACCTTGATGAGCTAAAGTGGTTTTGCTTAAGTGTTGTACATCATCTTGTTGTGTATGATAGTTGAAATGCCCATCAATAAAAGCAAAATTAAATCCTTGAATGTTTCCTTGCTCTCTAAAAACAGTCAAATCGGTATCATTCGGAAGCATTTTATAAATGCTATACATCAAGGAATTGGAAACAGGGTGAGATGTTTTTGCTTCAGAAAATTCTTTTACAAGAGCTTCATTTCCTTTAGTGGTTTCCATTAACATGTAACTTTGACCAGAAGAGCCTCGTGCTTCAAAATTCAAAACCAAGCCAACGTCTTTTGCCCAAGGATGTTTATTTACAAACAGAGCGGCACCGTTTAGTCCTAATTCTTCTGCATCTGAAAAGAGTATGATTATATCATTTTTCTGAGGATGTTTAGAGTATAAAAAGGCGCGAACACCTTCTAAGATTGTTGCGACACCAGAAGCATCGTCGCTTGCCCCTTTTGAGAAAGAATGCGGAGCACTATCGTAATGAGAAAGAAGTAAAAGCGCTTTGGTATTGTTTGTTCCTTTAATTCGGGCTAAAATATTTTTAGACTTTACTAAAAGACCTTTATCGTTTAGAGTAAAACCTTCCTGAACGCTCGTTTCTAAACCGATTCTGTTTAATTCAAGTTTCAGATAATTGGCAACCAGTTCATGATTTGTAGATCCGACGTAATGTGGTTTCTGTGCAATAATTTCGACTTGGTTTAAAGCCCTTTCGGTTGAGAATTCTGCGAGTGCTTCGTCGTCTTTATTGATTCCTTGCGGCATCATTGTGGCGTATATAATGCCTAGCAAAGCTAAAACGCAGGCAATTGCGAGAATGGAGGTTTGGTTTTTTCTCATGGTTAATAAAACTATCTATATTTCTTTTTTAACAAGCATATAATAATCATTGTCCAAGGAACGGTAGCCTTGGTCATACAAGAAATAATATGTATTTCCTGTCTTAGTTTGTAAAATATTAGTAAAGAACTCAAAATCAAAGCCTTTGTTTAACATTTTCTCACGCGTTGCTTTCGATTTTCCCTCTGTATTTAACTCTGCCAAAATACGGTAATTTTTGCGTAACTTGTTGTTTATATTTCGCATGAAATTCGTACTATCTTTATTTATTTTGTTATTGTATGCATTTCGGCAACCATCCGAGCAAAATTTCTTGTCTTCACGACCAACAATTTTAATAGAACATTCGAGGCATGTTTTCATGTGATGCTATTTAATTTATTGAAAATCAGGTTTTTTATTAATTGTTTGATTGACCTCATAGATTAAAACTTCAACTTTTTCAATATTACAGTTAGTCAAAAGAATGTCTTTAAAACCATTTTCCATATTTATTCTCAGTTTATTAGATTTTGGAGGATAATGTAAACCAATCATAATTTCAATGATTTTATTGAAGAAAGATAAATCCCGAATTAGTTCTAAACTTTCAATGTCTTCTATCGCAATTGCTCTGCTATCTTTTTCATAATCAGTATTATTAATTGTTAAATGACCATCTTTTGTGTAAATTTCAAATAAAGGATTTTTTCTAATGATGGCCATTTTAATAATTAAATATTTATTACGAATTCATTTTTTTAATTTCGTAAAGATCAGATCTACGGTCTTTTAACGTTTTAACGCTTCCATGTTCGTGAAGTTCTTTCAATAAATCGACATCAACGTCAACAATTAGAGTCATTTCGGTATTTGGAGTAGCCTCTGCTTTGATTCCGTTACTTGGAAAAGCAAAATCAGATGGTGTAAATACAGAAGATTGCGCATATTGAATATCCATATTGTTCACTTTCGGAAGATTTCCAACACAACCTGCTATGGCTACATAACACTCATTTTCGATGGCGCGAGCCTGCGAACAATGTTTGACACGTGTATAACCGTTTTGTGTATCTGTTAAAAAGGGCACAAATAATATGTTCATTCCTTCATCTGCCAAAAGTCTTGAAAGTTCTGGAAACTCGACATCATAACAAATTAAAATTCCAATTTTACCGCAATCGGTATCGAAGGTTTTAAATTCTGAACCGCCTTTCATTCCCCAATGAATTACTTCGTTTGGTGTAATATGAATTTTGGTATACATTTCTGAAGTTCCGTCTCTTTTACATAAGAAACCGACATTATACAGATTTCCACTTTCTACATAAGGCATACTTCCAGTAATAATATTGATGTTGTATGAAATCGCAAATTCTTGGAATTTCTTTTGAATGGGATCAGTATGACGAGCCAGTTCACGAATGGCTTCAGCTTCAGATAAATGATTGTAATCGGCCATTAAAGGAGCTGTAAACAATTCCGGAAATAAAGCAAAGTCAGATCCATAACCAGAAACAGCATCGATAAAGAATTCGGCTTGTTCAAAAAGAGCTTCAACATTGTTCAACGGACGCATTTGCCACTGAATTAATCCTAAACGAATGATGTTTTTCCTTAGGTTAATCAGTTTCGGACTTTCTTCATAATAAATATTGTTCCATTCCAGTAAAACAGCAAATTCTTTAGATTCTTCGTCACCTTCCAAATAATTTTTGATGATTCTTAAAACGTGAAAATCGTTGCTCAATTGGAAAGTCAATACTGGATCATATAATTCTTTGGTTCGAACTTTTTCAATATACGCTTTAGGAGACATTTTTTTAGCATGCTCTCTATAACTCGGAATTCGGCCAGCAAATACAATGGCTTTTAAGTTCAGTTGTTCGCAAAGTTCTTTTCTCGCGTCGTATAAACGTCTTCCTAAACGTAAACCTCTATAGTTTGGATGAATAAAAACATCAATTCCGTATAAAATTTCTGCACTTGGATTATGAGTAGAGAAGGTGTAGTCGCCACTAATTTGCTGATAATTATGTCTTTTCTCTACTAATTTTTCATCGACAATAAGCGATAATGCCGAGCCCACTACCTTTCCGTCCACCAAAATTACGAGCTGTCCTTCTGGGAAAATAGAAAGAAGTCTTTCAATATCATCAGATCCCCAATACGAATCGGCCATTTCTGGATACGATTCAATCATTGATTTTTTTAACTGTTTGTAATCTTCAATTTCTAAATTTCGTAATTCTACTTTTTTGATTTTTGCCTGCATATAGTAAGATTTATCTCAAATATACAAAAAAAGAGTTCCATTTACAAACGTTTACAAATAGTTACAGTCGATAGTAAATAGTTAATAACCGACTGTCGTTTAAGGGTTTTCTCATCTTTGCATCGTTGAAGTTGACGAATAATTTCAATTTATATAACCTTAAAATAATATACGCCATGAATGCAATGAAAAACAGAGTACAGTTAATCGGGAACGTAGGGAATGATCCAGAAATTAAAACATTAGAAAGCGGTAAAAAGCTAGCACATTTAACAATTGCCACACACGATGTTTACAGAAACGAAAAAGGTGACAAAGTAGAGCAAACCGAATGGCATCGTGTAACAGCTTGGGGGAAAACTGCCGAAATTATCGAAAAATTTGTTGTAAAAGGGAAAGAGGTTGCAATAGAAGGAAAGTTGACCCACAGAAGTTACGATGATAAAAACGGAGAGAGAAAATACATTACAGAAGTTGTTGTAAATGAGATTTTATTGCTATAAATAATCTTTGACTAAACGCCACGAAATACAATTAAACCCGACAGGCTTTTAAAACCTGTCGGGTTTTAAATTTTGAATGATTCATTCCGTAGGAATGTTTGGTCGGTAGAATTAGATTGAGGTTTGCAGTGGTACGTTCCGTAGGAACGTTTGATTATTTGTGTGTCGTAAATCAAGTGTTCCTATGGAGCACAATTCCCAACCATGCTATTTTTTCTACCGACGAGATATTCCTACGGAATATTGAAAATTGTAATTAATATTCTTTTTTCTGTATAGCAAACCCGACAGGTTTTTAAAACCTGTCGGGTTTAATTGTATTAATTATAATCCATTTTATAAAACAGACGCCCCATTTATATCAGTCGTAAGCACTTCACTCATATAATCAAAAAAGGGCCTCATGTTTTTAAAAGCATCCAAAGCCATTTCTAAAAATTGCGGACTCAATACTTCTTCATCCGTAAAGCGTTTTATGACTAGAAATTGTTTGTAACGAAGTAAATCAATTGCTGGATGGTCTAAATCAAAACCTTTTGGTTTGGTTTTGAGTTGTTCGCCCTGAAGGGTTCCGAAATTGCTTTTAAAGGATTTTGAATTTAATATTTTTTGAAAGCTTTCGGGATCTTGAGCAAATTCTGCTCTTATTCTTTTTAAATCTGCAGCGCTTGGTCCCCAGAAGGCTCCGGCGAAAAAGCTGTTTCCTCCTTTTTCGAGGTGAAAATAATAACCGCCACGTCTTGCTGCGGTTGCACGCGTAAAACTGCCTCCCCAATAATCTTTGAAAGGAGTTTTATCTTTAGAAAAACGAATATCACGATAAATTCGGTAAACGCTTTTCTTGCCAGAAGTATTTTCTAACACATCTGTTTTAGAAAGCTCTTTTAGCAAAGCACCTGCAAAATTTTCGATATGATTTAATTCGATTAAATATTTTGATTTATTGGCTTCAAACCAAGGTTTGTTATTGTTTTCTTTTAGCTGAACCAAGAAATCGAGGCTTGATTTCGGGATTGTAATATTGTTTTCCATAATGAATTTTAAGAATCGAAAGAGACTGCAATTTAAAACTAAAAAAACCACCAGAGAAATCTGATGGTTTTTTCTATATTTTGTTAAGCAGTTTTTTTGAATAAATCAAACATAGGACAACGTGAGCAACGCTTCTTTTCGCTTTTTTTATATTTCTCACAGCAAGAAGATTTACAGTTTTCAATCTTCTTAATCTTCTCAAGGATAACTTTATTTTTTTTGTCTTTTTTATCCTTTTTCTTCTCCTTGTCTTTTTCTTTCTTGCCCAATTTTCCTCTGTATTATAAAAACAGAGACAAATATAAATCAAAAAAGTTATTTTTACATATTCTAAATAAACTTTAACTTTTTTTATTTTGGATTGATAGCAATTGAACTTGTAACCGTTAATTGCTGAATATCACGGTCAAACAAATAAAGTCCACCTTTGTCATCACCAATCAAATTGATTTTATCTAAGATAGATTTTGCTGTAGCTTCTTCTTCAATTTGTTCCGAAACGTACCATTGTAAGAAATTGTGAGTTGCATAATCTCTTTCTTCAAAAGTGATATGTACCAATTCGTTGATAGATTTTGAAACAAAAAGTTCATGATTATAAAGTTCCTCAAACATTTCTTTAAAAGTAGAATAAGTTGTTTTAGGTGCTTTAAGATCTGTAACCTGAGCGTGTCCGCCACGTTCATTTACATATTTAACCAGTTTAAGCATGTGTGCACGCTCTTCGTCTGATTGTGTGTACATAAATTGAGCAATTCCTTCTAATCCTTGTACTTCAGCCCAACAAGCCATTGAAAGATAAGTTTGTGAAGATTCTGCTTCTATTCTGATTTGCTTATTTAAAGCCGATTCTATATTGTTTGATAGCATAATATGTGTGTTTTTGGTAAAATTAAGAAAAAATAATCGAAATCGCTTTTTGAAAACCGCGAAAACATTACACTTTTGGATCAGCTTTCACTAATCTCAATGTGATTTTATATCGCCAAAAGTGAACGGTTTCGAAAATTCAGATTTATTCATAATTGGATTTCCAATATCCTGCGTCATAATACCGTCTGTAAATTTTCGCATCAAAAATTGTTGAGAGGCACTTTCATAATAACTCAAAACATAATAATCTTTCAATCGTAATATATCATATATTCTGATTTCCTTATTGCTATTTAAATAATAAAATAAGTTATCAATAGCCAAAGGTCTTGATTGATAGTCTCTTGTGAAATTTAAATTTTGGTTTAACATAACATCAAAGTAAACGGCTTTCGTTAACGAATATGGAGTACGTTCTCCAAAATCACTTGAAGAATTGAATGAAAAATAAAAATCGGAATATTCTCCAAAACCGCTAAAAGTGATAAAACTATTTTGGTGGTTTTTAAAAATAGAAATACCAGCAGGAAGCCCGTTTATGCTTTTCAGGAATTTTTCAGTGGTTTTTAATTGACGAGGAGAATTGTTGTCAATTTGCATTGTAAAAGGCGAGTTCATAAAAGGAATCGTGTCATTTTTTGAGAATGTATAATTCTTAATGCCTTTCCCTGAATCAAAGTCTTTGATTTCAAACAAAAGGAATTCTTTATTTGCCTTCATTTGAAATATTTTATTATCGCTATAAAATGAATTCGTTGTTCGGAACGGAGTTTCTGAAGCTGGCAGATCAAAAGTTTTTTCTTTTATATCGCCAGTATTAATGTTAAGATCGAAAGCTTGTGTTTTGGTAAGCGTATTGTCGAATGTCAAAATAATATGGTCTTGAACAACATACATTTTGCTTATGCTTGAAGCCAATTCTATAGGAGTGTAAATATCTGGGTCTATTTTGTTTATCGGGAAATATTTAATAAGTGCATTAAAAGAGATTTGTACATTCCTTTCATTCTTGAAAATAAATGACGAAAAATCAAACATTTTAATTTCACATTTTCCATCTTCGAATTTGTAAAGAAGCAAATGTTCAAAATCTTTTTCTTTTACCAGCATATAAAACTTGTTAAGTTGCTGGAAACAGCTGATGATATACTCGTGATTTTTAGGAAAATCAAATTTTAAGGATTCTGAGGTTTTGTTATCGAGATCATAGGTTGTAATTAAAATGTTTTTATAATTTTCTGAACTCCAGTACAACGATGGTTTTTTATGCTCATTGATACTGTAACCAATTAAATCACGACTAATTTCATGTTTTAGAGAATCTTTAAATTGATTCGTAAGGAATAAAGACGAATTGTATTTTAAAATATTTACATTTTTATTATCCCAATTAAAAATATAAATATCCTTGGTTTTTTCGTCTTGAGCATTTAAAATCTGGGTTTTTCCTAGAAAGTTCAGATTTAATGGCAAAGAATTTAGCACTGTTTGGCTAAACAATATTGTTTTAGAAAACAAAAGAAAGAGGAGTAGCAGTTTTTTCATAGGTAAATATCCATCAAATTTTATTCCATTATATGCATTGAAAGTGAAACAAAAAAGTACTTAAGAACTTACTAATCAAATCCGTCGGTGAATTTGCGTAAAACATATTCTTTGGCAATTGTATCATAATAACCTAAAATAGAATAATTGCTCAGTTTTAGAATATTTGGAAAAAATATTTCCCGATGATTGTCTATAAAATAATAAATCTTGTCTGCTGCCAGAGGTTCATGAGTTTCGGTAGTTAATTCCAGTTTTTTTGTCCAAACGCTTTCCAAAAACACAGAATAATTGCTTTCTATGCTGTAATTATTGGATGGAAAGTCTCCAAAAAAATCATCAAACATATTAAAACCATTCATAGATACGGTTCTCGAATTACTACCAGAACCTCCCAACGTGATAAAAAGATTCTTTTTGTTTTTGAATACTGAAAGTCCTGCATCAACAGAAGCTAATTCTTTTATAAAACTGGCGGTTTTCTTGATTACTTTCGGTTTTCGATTTTCAATCTGCATCAAAAGTGGCGAATTGTTAAAGCGAATGGTATCTTTTTTTGTTACGTTAAATGATTTTAAAATTTCACCAGAATCGTAATCTTTGACGTCAAATAAAAGTTCATTCGAATTTACAGTAAGTTGATAGAGCTTATTTTCGTGATAAAAAGAATTAGAAGTTCTTGGATTTTTCTGGCCTAAAGGCTTTATAAATGTCTTTTCTTTTATCTCAGAATTTTCCAGATTTATATCAAAAAGCTGAGTTTTTCTGGGACTTTGGTCTAAAGTCAGAATTAAACGATTTGGAAGTGTATATAATTTGTTTTTTGCCACAACCCGATACAGTGGATTGTATTCTCCTGAATCCATTTTCTCAATCGGATTTTCATTTAAAATCTGATTGAAGGTTTTCTGCTGGGTTTTTCGATCTCTAAATGTAAAAGAAGAGAAATCGAGAAACTTTTCGTCGGCAATTCCGTTTTTAAAAGTATATGCGGTTAATGCCTGTTTGTCTTTGTATTTCAGAATCAGATAAAAATTATTGTCTTTCTGATATTGTGCAATAATAGTTTGATTTTCAGTAGGAAAAGTGAATTTTAGTGCTTTGGTCGTTTTAGTTTCAAAATAGTATTTTATGACAATGATGTTCTTTTCTACAGGCGAAAACCAATAAACGGTCGGATTACCGTCTTCACTGAAGCTATATCCCATCATAGATCGGTTTTCAACATATTGACGTGTAGCCACAAACTGATCGTTTAGAAACAAAGCGCTATTGTATTTGAGAATCGTAAAATTATTGGGCGATGCTATAAAAACAAAGACATCATGTGTAATGGTGTTTTCTGCATTTAAAGTTTCACATTCTTCCTTTGGTGTTTTTAAATCTATTGGATAAGAAGTTAGTACTGTTTGACTTATCGAAACAGTACTATAGATTATAGCCAAAAAAAGGAAGATTTGTTTCATATGTTTTTTTGAACAAAAATTATTTCATTTAATTTATTGATTCATAAGCTCTTGAAATAAATCTACAAATTGGCCAAGATGCATTCCATCCATCAAACCGTGATGTACATAAACAGCCATTGACATAGTTCTTTTTCCAGTTTCAGAAACCATCATTTTGCCAAAAGAAACTTTAGGGCAACTGTCAGGATAGGTAAAACTTCTTGCGTGTGTAAGCGATGTAAAGTTTAACCACGGAATCGCCGAAAAATGAATCAGATTGTCATTGTCAAAAGATCTGGTGAAAAGTCCGGTTGTGTTTTGAATGCGTTCGATTTCTGTTAATGTATTTTGTTTGAAGATTTTAAAATCGGGATGATATTCAATTAATGAAAAACCAAAAGTACCGTCTTCACGTCCAATTGTTGCCGAAGCATCAACACGATCATTAATATAAATCTGATCTCCTGAAATTCGGTATTTAAAATTTTCAATTGCGTTTACCGCAGTTAAAGTTTTGTGTAAATAGAAAATGAAAAAAGAAGCGTTTAAACTTTTGGCCGTTTGATAGGCTTTGGTACAATCGATTTCTACAGTTGCGCCAAAGAAAGGTTCTTCCATTTGTTTAAAATGAGCAAAATGCTCTTTTCTATTCCAGTTTTCTAAGTCTAAAAGTGTTTTCATTATAGTAAATTCGGAACCACTTCTGCAATAGTTTCAAATGAACTAAAATGCTCGTGTTCTATGGTATGATTAATTTTTTCGTGTTCCCAAGTGGTGTGAAACGGAATATGAACGGCATAACCTCCAATTCCTAAAACCGGAAGAACATCTGATTTTAATGAATTTCCGATCATCAAAAACTCATGCGCCTGAATATCCAAACGACCCAACAGTTTTTGATAATCAATTTCTTGTTTGTCTGACATTACTTCAATATGGTGAAAATAATGACCCAAACCAGAACGATGTAGTTTGCTGTGTTGGTCTTTCAAATCGCCTTTTGTAGCCACAACCAATTTGTACTTTCCTTTTAAAGCTTCAAGTGTTTCTTCGATTCCGTCTAAAAGTTCGATTGGTTTCTCCAATAATTCTTTTCCATATTGAATGATTTTTTCAATCACTTCAACTGGAATAGTATTGTTTGAAATGTTCATTGCCGCTTCGATCATCGAAAGAATATAACCTTTGATTCCGTATCCGTATAAAGGCAGATTGGCAATTTCAATTTTAAATAATTCCTGCGAAATGCCTTGATGCGAAAGATAATCTTCCATTAAAGCACAAAATTTATGTTCGGTTTCTTGGAAATACGGTTCGTTTACAAACAAAGTGTCATCGGCATCAAAGGCGATTACTTTTAGATTTGGTATTTTAGTTTTATGTAACATGATGTTTTTTGTTTCAAGTTTTATTAGCCACGAATTCACGAATTTTTTATTTGCGATAGCTAATGAGATAAATTATTTTAAAATCTAGAAAAGTAATTTCACGAATTTTTTCTGTTAAGATAAAAAATAAATCTGCTCAATCTGCGAGAGACTTTTTTACCACAAATTCCGCAAATTAGCACAAATTGCTTTCTGTTAAGATACAAAAATAAATCTGTGTAAATTCGTTTAAATCCGCGTCATCCGTGTTCCATTCTTTAACTCTTAGAAAATAAACTTTTTAAAGAAATGGTTTTATCGTAAAAAGTAATTCGGATTCCGAAAAGCAAAACGATTCCGCCGAAAACCATTTGTAAAGTTATTTTTTCTTCTAAAAACAACCAAGCCAAAAGCGAGGTAATTACAGCCTGGCTCAATAAACTCAAAGAAACTCTCGTTGCACGCATGTGCTGTGTGGCATAACTAATCGAAAGCCAGGCACACAATTGACAAATGACTGCTTGTAAAACTAATACAAACCAGCCTTCATTTGAAAATCCAGTAAAAGGTTCGTTTTGCGAATAGCATAAAATTCCCAAATAAATACTGGAAGACGTTAAACTGATTGTCATAAACGAAAGAACATCAACCTGTGATAAAACATTTTTGCTAATTAAAAGATAAATCGAATATAATATTCCAGATAAAACCGCAAAAAGAAACGCTTTGTCAAAGTTCAGATCCACAAAAAATTCAAAGCCAACCAAAGTGATCATTCCGAAAAGTGAAACCACAGTTCCGATCCAAAAATTAGTTGCTGGACGAACTTTTAAAAAGAAAAAGGAACCAATTCCAACCCAAACAGGAGATAAATTAGTCAAAAGTGAAGCTTGTGTCGCGCTTGATTCTTGAATGGCGATATTCCAAACAGCAACATCCGACGAGAATATAACACCACAAAGTGCTGCTAAAAGCAAAAATTTTGGTTTTGGAAGTTTAAAATTCCCCGTAACAATGACATAAGGTAAAAGTAAAGTAACTGCAAAAGCCATTCGGTAAAATGCCGAAATTAACCCTGGAGTTAAACGTAATTTTACCAAGATTGGAAAGATTGAAATACAAAGTATTCCAGCAATTAAGGCTAATCTTGGTTTGGTAATTTTCATTATGAATTTTATTCGTAAATTATTTTTCAAAGATAGTTTAGAAAGTCACTATTTTGAAAGCAAAAAGCGCGAATCAATTAAAAATCTTAATCGGTTCGCACTTTTTTATTTTAAAAAGAAGTTTTTTTACTCTTTCGTTTCTTCTACTTGTACAGTTGGAGGAACTTCAGGAGCTACATCTTCTCCTTTTAAATAAGTTGGAAGATTTAATCCTGCCATATTGAATAAGTCATTTAATGGCGGAACTGTTTTCATCATTCCAGAAACAAAGTTGGCTGTAGAGCCATTTTCGCCTTGGCCATTTCCAGAATCCCAAACCGTGATTTTGTCAATTTTGATATTTTTAACCGCTTCAACTTGAGTTTTAACCAATTCAGGAAGTTTTTCCAATAATAAAAGCTGGAATGCTTTGCTAGGATCTCCGCCTGCAGCCGCCACAACATCTTTGTAACCTTCGGCTTGTTTGGTTAAGATTTCAAATAAACCTTTTGCTTCTGCTTCCATTTTAGCGAAAATAGCATCGGCTTCTCCTTTTGCATTTTCTCTGATGGTTTCTGCAGCAGCTTGTGCCTCGATAATTGCTCTTTGTTTAGCAATTTCAGCCGGAACTACAATGTTGGCAATTTGTGTAGAACGCTCTCTTTCAGAACGCGCCAACTCGGCTTTTTGTTCTGCAAGATAAGATTCTTCTAATGCTTTTGCTTGTTGTACTTTTTCTGCTGCTATTGCAATACGCAAAGATTCTGCTTCTCTTTCTCTACGAATAGCTTCAGAATTGGCAATGGCAATTTTAGCCTCATTTTCTCCTTGAATCGCAATCGCATTAGCTTCAGAAGTTTTTACCCTTGTATCTCTTTCTGCTTCTGCTTTACCAATAGTTTCGTCTTTAGAAGCAGTTGCAATACTAATTTCTTTATCTTTTTGAGTAATAGCGATTTTTACGTCACGATCTCTGTGTGTTTCTGCGATTTGAGTATCTTTTTCTCTATCGGCAAGAGCTTTACCAATTTCTCCGATTTTTTCCTGCTCAGCAACACTAATTTTAGCTTCGTTGATAGCTTTTGCAGCAGCCTCTTTTCCTAAAGCTTCGATATAACCAGATTCGTCACGAATATCGGTAACGTTTACGTTGATTAACTTCAAACCGATCTTCTTCAATTCACTATCAACGTTTTTAGAAATGTTATCTAAGAATTTATCTCTGTCTGAGTTGATTTCTTCAATAGTCATTGTAGCGATAACCAAACGCAACTGACCAAATAAAATATCTTTTGCCAATTCCTGAACTTGTTCTGATGACAAACCTAACAATCTTTCAGCAGCGGTATTCATACTGTCAGATTCTGTAGAAATTGCAATAGTGAATCGACATGGAACATCAA
The DNA here is from genome assembly GCF_036405015.1 of Flavobacterium sp. GTDB lineage: Bacteria > Bacteroidota > Bacteroidia > Flavobacteriales > Flavobacteriaceae > Flavobacterium. Next base: position 33,702 of record NZ_DASWYK010000243.1, read on the forward strand.
CTCGAATGTTCTGACGGCTTAATGCATTCGTTAAATTAGCTTCAATAGAAAGCGGTTTTAAATCCAGAAAAGAATAATCCTGAATAACGGGCCAGATAAAAGCACCTCCACCATGCACACATCTTGCTGAGGTTCCGCCGGTACGACCGTAAATAACTAAAATTTTATCTGAAGGACAACGTTTGTACCTCGAGATTAATGCTGAAATGGTTACGAATAGAACGATTGCCGCAACTGCAATCAAAATAATTGGGTTCATTATCATTGTATTTATGTTATATGGTTTCTACGATTAAAATATTGTTTTCGATTTTAATGACTTTTACAGCACTTCCAGACGGAATTCTGTTATTTTCAGTCATGGCTTCCAACTCATGAAAAGCGCCGTTAACGCTAATCATAATTTTACCTTTTCCAGTTTTATTTTCTGGAATGGTCAGGTAAACTTCGGCAGTTTTATCGAGTGTATTGGTAATTTTAAAAGAATTGTCTTCGGCTAGTTTTTGTACTTGTTTAATCACGAAGAAAAACAGAAGCACAAAGAAAACTCCAACAACAAAAGCGAGCGTAATGAGAAACCAAGGCTGTTCGCCAATGGTAGAATAGAACGAAATTCCAGTCCAGCTAAATCCTAAAAGAAAGTTGATTAGATTTCTTAAAGAAAAGAACTGAAAATCGCCTCCATCATGCAGATGTGCATCAAAATCAGTGTCAAAACCATCGGCAATGTCAAGACCCGAAAAGGTGATAATGGTTTGAATAAGAAAAATTAAACTTGTTGGAATAGCGATATACCAAAAAGATTTAAGCAACGTAGGTAAACTTTCTAATACTTCCATAATTGTCGGTTTTTCGAATAACTTCTGGCGCTAATATCTCATTTTTTTTGTAAGAAAACTAATTTTAAAGAAAAATGTATGTACAGCTATTTGTAGAATGAAAAAAGCGTGAATCAATTGAGAAATTCAATCGATTCACGCCTGGTTTTTGATAATTTAGAATTTAATCTACAAATTTTCTAATAGTATATTCTTTGGTTTTACTATCATAATACCCTAAATAATAAACAGATCCTATTTTGAATAAGGTTTGCGAAGAAACATTTTTGTTTTCTTCAAAGAAAGTACCGATTTTATCAAATGCAAGAGGTTGTATTTCGCCTTCTACATGATTTCCATTAGTATCAATTAAACTTTCGAATTTATTTACTTTTCTGTTTTGATAAGTATTAAAACTTTCAACCGACGGACTAAACGCGATTGCTCCAATCAAAGCACCAACAAATCCGAAGTTGTTCATTACAGCTTGGCCAGCAGTCATTTGTTCAGTAGAAATACCCCCAAAAGTCATCAAGTTGTTTTGACCAAGTTTGTAGCAAGAAAGACCTATGTAAACGTCGTTTATTTTGTATATAAATTGAGAGGTGTTTTCTAGAGTTTTTTTGTCTCCAGCATCATTTTTCTCCTTAATTGATGATAATGGGTTTTTGAAATCAATTTTTTTACGGGAACTAGCATCGTATTCTTTTAAAGTTTTACCATCTAAATCTTTTATCGAGAAATAAAATTGATCCATTGAGGTTTTTAATTGATACAGATTATTTTCAAAATAAAATGAATTCGAACTTAAGTAAAAACGATCTCCTGTGATTACACGTTGTTTAACTGTTTTTTCGGTAATAGTAAAACTTCCTAAATCAATTGTAAAAACTTGCGTAAAATCTATGTTGGTGTCAAGTGTTATTGTGATTTGCTTTTCATTAAAATAACATTTTCTTTTTTTGGCACTATAAACAAGTGAAGTAGGATTTTTAGAATCGATTTTTAACAATGAAAAAGAACGTTCAAGTGGAGCCAAACTTTCTTTGAAAACACCGTATAAATCTGATTTTGTGTTGTCTGATTTTAAAAAGTTTGCGCCATTTACATCAACTATTTTTTCGGAATAATTTCCATCTTTATCAAAAACATGAAGTTTGAATTGATTTCCATTTTTGAGAACAGATAAAATGTAGAAATTTCCATTTCCGCTGAAATTTTCCAGAACTTGTTCCTCTTTTAGATTAAGTGTATATTGTTGTGTAACAACTTTATGATTTGGAATATCGTAGAACTGAGAAAATATTTGCTCATAGTTAGCAGATGACCAAAATAAACGGGTGTTATTAGTATTGATATTATAACCAAGCATGTTGTCATATATTTTTGCATTGGGTTTTTCTGCAGAAATACTATCAACAATTTTCATGTTTTCGTTAAGTTGAATTGCCTTTATTTTGTTTTTGTCGCTAAAGAATAAAGTAACATCTTTCTTTTCATTATTTACAACTTGAAAAATAGTAGTATTCTTTTTTAATTCAAGAGGAACAGAATTTACAATGTCTTGTGAAAAGGAAGTTAAGCTCTGTAGTAATAAATAAGTGCAGAATAGTTTTTTTAGCATAATTTGAAATTTTGAATCTGTTTTTGTGATTAAAAACAGAGGTAGCATTTTGTAAAGGTTTAAAATTTGATTTTAATTTAATTCACAAATTTTCTAATTGTAAATTCTTTAGCGCCGTTATTGAAATAGCCCAAATAATATGAGTCGGTACTTTTAAATAAGATTTTAGAATCAATGCTTTTATTTTCCGTTAAGAAAATCTCAACTTTATCTAACGCGATACGCTGCAAATCTCCAGGAATATGATTTCCCTGATGATCAAACAGACAATTTATTGTATTTGCTGTTTTGTCACTTGAAGAGCCAAGAGCTACAGCTGCGATACCTCCAAGAGCTCCAAAACTCATCATTGCAGCCTGACCGATAGATGGATTTTGAGAAACCGAACTAATTGTTGTTAAGGTATTGTCATTTATATCGTAACAAGAAATTGATAATGGTGATTGATTGGAAAAAATGAAATTTCTAAAAAACGCAGTTGATGATTTATTAACCGTTCGGTTTTTGGGAGAATTTATAAAATCGATCTCGCTGTCTTTTTCTAATATGTATTCTTTAATCAAATTATTGTTTAAATCTTTAATAGCCAGATACATCTTTTTTGAAGACATTTTGCCCTGATACAATTGATCTTTGATAAGAAACGAATTGTATTTTACATCTGTAGTGCTAAAATTTTTAAAAGGTGGCTGTAAAAAGTTTTTCGAAGTCACCATATAAGTATTTAAATCAATATAAATGAGTTGTGTATAATTTTGATTACTATCAAATGATATAACAATTTGATTTCCTAGTATATAACTTTTCCTTTTTTTACCAGCAATAGTTGGAGTTGTAATGGTTTCGGGTGTAATTTTGGCTAAGGAAAATTGTCCTTCATAAGGCATAAAATCTTCCAGAAAGGTATCATACAAATTCGTTCTGTGATAAAATTTCACACCGCTTAAATCGATATCTTTTATTTCTAAATTACCCGATTCGTCAAAAACGTATAATTTGAAAATATTGCTTTTTTTGACAATGGACAACATGACGAATTTATTTCCAACAGAATAATCCTGAAGGTAAACCTCGTCTTTAAATTCTAGATTAAAAGTTTTGTCTGTGATTTTATTGTTCTTTAAATCAAAAGATTGAAATAATATTTTCTTTTTGTTTGATGAAAAAAGTAAAGCCGTAATGTTGTCTGATGCAATACTTCCAATAATCGAAGGATAACTTTTATCTGCTTTTTCAGTAGAAGCCGAATTAATCACCTGCATTTTTTCATCCAATTGAATGGCTTTAATCAGGTTTTCATTGTCATTAATGGCAAAGAGGGTGGTTTGTTTATTACTATCATTTAAAACTTGAAAAAAACGACTGTTTTGGTGCGTTTCTACAGGGATAGTATTGATTATTTCCTGTGAAAATGAATGTATACCACAAAAAATAAGACCAAGAAAAATGTATTTTTTGAACATGAATAGATTTGTTTTTTCGAAAGTTTTTTCTCTTACAAAACTAAACACTTTTGGATATTATAAAAGTAAAATACCTGAAATTCAAAGTTAAATTTCAGGCATTTTTATATTAAATAGAACTAGCTTAGTTTACAGTAGCTCCATTAGGTGCATCAGCATCTGGATTTACGAAAACCAGTTTCCCTTCTGCATTGGTTGTCATCAAAATCATACCTTGACTTTCAACGCCGCGTAAAGCTCTTGGAGCTAAGTTCGCTAATACAGAAACTCTTTTTCCGATGATTTCTTCTGGAGAAAAACTCTCAGCAATTCCCGAAACAATGGTACGAACATCGATTCCAGTATCTACTTTCAAAACTAAAAGTTTATTTGCTTTTGGCATTTTTTCAGCTTCTAAAATAGTTCCGATACGGATATCCATTTTGGCGAAATCCTCAAACTGAATTAAATCTTTTTGCGGTTCTGCTTGTTTGTTTTCAGCCAGATTTGCTGTTTTAGTTGCTTCCAATTTATCTATTTGTTTTTGTATTTCTTCGTCTTCGATTTTAGCGAAAAGCAATTCTGCTTCACCAATTTTGTGTCCTGCTGGCAATAAATCTGAATGCTCAGAAATATCATTCCAACCTAATGTTTTATCCAAAACAACATCTGTAGAACCAGGGTGATTTAGTTGCAAATACTTACTGAATCCTTTAAAGTGTTCTTTCAAATCACCTAAATTCAAGATTCTTGACAATTTAGCAGCTGTAAACGGTAAAAATGGTTCAGCCAAAACACTTAAAGCAGCTGCAATTTGTAAAGCTACATACATTTGAGTTTTTACACGCTCTGGATTGTCTTTCATTACTTTCCAAGGCTCTTCGTCTGCCAAATATTTATTTCCTAAACGAGCGACATTCATTAATTCGCCTAAAGCTTCACGGAATCTGTAACGCTCAACCGAACTTGCAATTACTGCTGGATACGCTTTTAATTCGTTTAAAGTAGCTTCGTCAATTTCTGTCAATTCGTTTGGAGTCGGGATTACACCATCGTAATATTTGTTGGTTAAAACCACAACACGATTTACGAAGTTTCCGAAAACGGCAACCAATTCGTTGTTATTTCTAGCCTGGAAATCTTTCCAAGTAAAATCATTATCTTTTGTTTCAGGTGCATTTGATGTTAAAGCGTAACGCAAAACATCTTGCTTGTCTGGGAATTCTTCTAAATATTCGTGCAACCAAACTGCCCAGTTTTTAGAAGTCGAAAGTTTATTTCCTTCCAAATTCAAGAACTCGTTTGCTGGAACGTTGTCTGGTAAAATATAGCTTCCTTCAGCTTTTAACATCGCTGGGAAAATGATACAGTGGAAAACAATATTGTCTTTTCCGATAAAGTGAACCAATTTCGTTTCTTCATCTTTCCAATACGGTTCCCAATCTTTTCCTTCGCGTGCAGCCCATTCTTTTGTAGAAGAAATGTAACCAATTGGTGCATCAAACCAAACATAAAGTTTTTTGCCTTCAGCACCTTCAACTGGAACATCAATTCCCCAATCTAAGTCACGAGTTACGGCGCGAGGTTCTAATCCTGCATCGATCCAAGATTTTACTTGTCCATAAACATTGGTTTTCCAGTCGTTTTTATGTCCAACTAAAATCCACTCAGTTAAGAAATCAGAATATCTGTCTAAAGGTAAAAACCAGTGTTTTGTTTCTTTAAGAATTGGAGTTTCTCCAGTAATTGTCGATTTTGGATTGATCAAATCTGTCGCATTCAAAGTAGATCCGCATTTTTCGCATTGATCTCCATAAGCTTCCGGATTATCACATTTCGGACAAGTACCTACCACAAAACGATCTGCCAAAAACTGATTTGCTTTTGCATCGTACAATTGTTCAGTTACTTCTTCGATAAAATCGCCTTTATCATATAATGTTCTAAAGAATTCCGAAGCCGTATCATGATGAATTTTAGCCGAAGTTCTTGAGTAATTATTGAATGAAATTCCGAAATCTTCAAACGATTTGCGGATAATTCCATCATATTTATCAATAACCTGTTGTGGTGTAACTCCTTCTTTTTTGGCTTTCATAGAGATTGCAACCCCGTGTTCATCGCTTCCGCAAATAAATGCTACATCTTTTCCTTGCAATCTTAAATATCTCGAATATATATCTGCAGGCACGTAAACCCCAGCCAAGTGACCAATATGGATAGGTCCGTTGGTGTAAGGCAATGCCGCCGTGATTGTATATCTCTTTGGATTCTGTGTCATTATATGAATTTTAGAGTGCAAAAATAAGCAATAGAATTGAGATTTTAATATTACACAGAGATGCGTGGAGGATTTTTCGCAGAGATTCGCTAAGTTTTTTTTTGAATTTGGTTCTCGCAATGTCTAAAAGGTTTACGCAGAGAACGCAAAGATGTATTTTATTAAAGATTAAGAAGATCTAAATATTGAGTTCGCTAAGCTGTATTTACACAAAGCTTTGTGAACTTTTCATTTTGTAAAAACTCAAAAAAACTTCGTGCTCTTTGCGTAAATCTTTGCGTTCTCTGCGTAATTAACCCAACAAAATTTTCCTCAATTAAAACCTTATGGTCTTTTTGACTATATTTGAAGAAAATATCAAAACATGAAAAAAATATATCTAACTTTTTTAATACTGTTTTCGTTTTGTGGATATTCTCAATCGCAATCAGCAGAAAATCTAAAACAAGGACAATATTCCAATCCGATTTTTGCGGGTGATTATCCCGATCCGAGTTTACTGCGCGATGGAAAAGATTATTATGTCGTGCATTCTTCTTTTGATTATTATCCCGGACTTTTGATTTGGCATTCTACCGATTTAATGAATTGGGAACCTGTAACCAATGCACTTCATAAATATGTTGGAGCAGTTTGGGCGCCCGATTTAATCAAATACAACAATAAATATTACATCTATTTTCCTGCCAATAATACCAATTTTGTCGTTACGGCAGATTCTATAAATGGTCCATGGAGCGAACCTGTAGATTTGAAAATCGGAAATATTGATCCGGGACATGTTACTGACGATAAAGGAAACCGCTTTTTATATTTCAGCAATGGAGGTTATGTAGCGTTATCCAAAGACGGACTTTCTGTAACCAGCGAATTAAAACATGTTTATGACGGATGGAAAATTCCGAGCGAATGGAGTATTGAATGTTTTTGTATGGAAGGGCCAAAATTATTCAAGCGAGGAGAATATTATTATTTGACGGTTGCCGAAGGTGGAACTGCTGGCCCAGCAACAAGTCATATGGTTATTTCGGCAAGATCAAAATCGCCTTTTGGACCTTGGGAAAACTCACCTCATAATCCGATTGTGAGAACGAATAGCAGTTCTGAAACTTGGTGGTCTAAAGGTCACAGCACCGTTTTTGAAGATGTAAACGGAAAATGGTGGATGATTTTTCACGGCTATGAAAAAGATTATTACAATTTAGGACGTCAGACTTTGTTACAACCAGTTGAATGGACAAAAGACGGTTGGTATAAAATTCCTGATAACATACAGACCGATAAACCAATTAAAAAACCAGAAGGGAAAACACTTCCTGAATTTTCTTTAAGTGACAATTTTGCTGGTTCGGCTCTTAAACCGCAATGGAAGTTTTATAGTGGAGTAGAAAGCTCAAGATTTAAAGTTGCCAATAATACTTTGACTATTCAAGGAAAAGGCGATGGAGTAGGAAACAGTTCTCCGCTTGTTGTGGTTCCAGGTGGACATTCGTATTCTGCTGAGGTTGAAATGGAAATTGAAGGCGATGCAACTGGAGGTTTGGTACTTTTTTATGACAACAAATACTATTCTGGAATTCTGGCCGATCAAAACAATATTTTGGCAAATTTGAGAGGTTGGCAATTTCCAACAGAGAAAAATACACATACGCGAAAAGTCTTTCTTAAACTAAAAAATATCAAAAATACCGTCGACATGTTTTACAGCATTGATGGAAAAGACTGGAAGAAAATCGAAAACTCGGTAGAAGTTTCAGGATATAATCATAACGTTTTGAGTGGTTTCTTAGGATTAAGAATTGGTTTGTGTTCTTTCGGAAAAGGAAGTGTCAAGTTTAAAAATTTCGTTTATAAGACACTATAGTTTTTTTTGCTGCTAAGGCACTAAGGCGCAAAGTTTTATTGTTTCACGCAGATTTTTAAAGATTTAGGCAGATCATGCAGATCACTTGTTTGAGAAATTTCGATTTATATTCTTCGATTCTTAATAAAAAAACTTTGTGCCTTAGCGTCTTCGTGGCAAAAACACACATAAAATAGAACCAGTTTAAACTACGTTTCCCGCTTATAAATGAGAATATATTTCGCAATCTTTGCATCCGAAAAAAACAAAATTTATGAGCAAGACTAAATTAATCATCAATAAAAACGGTTCTATCAAGATCGAAGGAGATTTTGAAATCATGGATCCAGAAGGAGCGCTTTACGGTTTACAAGGAAGATCTGCACTAGGACTTTGTCGTTGCGGATTATCAAATAACAAACCATTCTGCGACGGAGGTCACAGAAACAATTTCGAACACGATTCAGTTGCGTTCGATTTACCACCAATGAAAACGAACTAATAAGTTTTCTAGTTTTAAATAATTTAAACCGCATTCTGCCAGATGCGGTTTTTTTATATCTTTTTTAGTTGAGGTTTTACTTTTTCAAAAAAAACTTTGTAATCATTTTTATATTCCGGCTTAGTAATTCTTGAAAAACCACAGTTCTCAAAACAGATTCTTAAGTAATTGATAAAATAAGTATCGTTTTCTTCATATAAAAAAGGAGCATCAATACTTTTGTTAGGAGTAATTTGAAGTGAGTAAGAAGGTCCGCCGCTAATATCGTCTTTATGAAAATAATCTCTTGAAAGATCTAACGACGTAAAACCATCTTCATTATAGCTATCTTCAAGGAATTCAAGATTATCAGCATTTGCTACTTGAGAAACAAGATCATCCAGACTTATAATTTCAATAGGGTCAGCACAATCCCAGATAAAATTATAATTAGTGTCGTAATCCCAACCAAAATTACAAGCCCCAACAATTTTATAAAACATTTTTAAGGATTCTGGAACATAACCAAAAGGCTCAACTAAATTTTCAAGTTTGTCTAATAATTGATTTGTATTAGAAAGAGGTTTTACCAATGGACAGTCAGAATTAAATTTAAAGCTGGTTTTAAAAAGATAGTTTATATCGGTAAGTTCTTTATAAATAACATTCAGATTATATGAAACTCTTTCAAAAGTTTCTATTAATACTTTTTCAATATCAATAATATTCTCGGTTAGAAATGCCTTTTCTCCTAATTTATGAATGTCATCATAAACTTCTTTGGTTTCACCATTTAAATATCTCTCGTAAAATGTCATGATTATTTTTAGATTCAAATTCTTGTAAAAGTAAGAATTGTCTTTAGTTTATCTGTTTGAAAATCTAAAATTTAAAGCATTAGATTGTAAAGGTTTTAATAAAAGGAAAAAATAAAATGTAATTGTTTCATTTTGAATTAATTCAGCTAATTTTAATCCCGTTAAATAACGTTGCAGTTTATGATGTTTAAAAGACTTTTGATTGGATTCTTTTTTCTTGTTCTGATGCATGAAGGAATGGCTCAAAACAAGATTAATCTGTTTTCTGAAATCAATTACAATTCGATTCCAGCTGTTAATTTAAATGAATACAAATCGGTTCAGGATCGTGACAGCCGACTTCAAAATCCTAATATTGCTTTGGGAGTTGGAATTTCAGGCGGCGGATCCAGAGCTCAGTTTTTTAGTATGGGAGTTCTTTTGGGTTTGGAAGAAATTCAGGAAGACAAGTCAAATCGTAATTTTTTGAATGAAATCGATTATTTCTCCACTGTTTCAGGAGGATGTTATTCGGCAGGATATTATTTGACGATTCTGAAAAACAAACTGCAATATGATAATTGTACTTTCAACGAATTTTACTTTTCCAAAGCCGATGCTTTTAAATCTGATGTCAATAAATCGGCTACGCTTTTTTCTCTTTTGAATAATAGCAGAAACGAAAAAGGAGAAAAAGTCTCAATGGCACAGCGATTAGATTTGGAAGTTTTACAATACGACAGCACCAATCCGGAGAATCAGAATAAGTTTAAAACCCAAATGTTATTGTCTGATTTCTTTATTCCGAAAGACAGTAAATTAAATCCGCAATTGCCCATTATGGTGGCCAACGGAACGGCTTATAACAATGGAGAACGTTTTCCGTTTATGCCGCATATTATTCGAGCTTTAAAAATCAATTCGTCTTTAGCACCCAATAAAGCGTCACTTTCGCTTGACGAAAATCAAATTAATAATGGTTACGATTTTCCGCTTACCTATGCTATTACAGCAAGTTCTGCTTTTCCTGGTGTTTTACCAAAAACCAAATTCGGAATCAAAAATCAGGATAAGATTTTATGTGTGATTGATGGCGGAGCATCGGACAATATGGGATATGAAACGTTGGTAGAATTGCTTCATAACGATAAAGTAAATGACAAAAACAAAAGAGCACTTTTTATTGATTGTTTAGGCCAAGGAAAAAAGGCTCCTTTTATAAATGACGGAAAGATCGGATTACTTTCTTTGTTGGAAACGGCTTCTTTATATACAGTTCAAACGCGATATATGACTTTTGAAAAAGATGTAGAAAATATTTTGGAGAGATATAAGATTCCGACTTCCAACTATCAGATTATTGGTTTTACAACTTTACGCGATTATTTGCTAACGCTAAAAAAAGATCAGACTTATGATGATTTGGCCGCAGAGTTAAAAAGTATGGATGATGAAGCAGCAAGCTGGCTCAAACTACACAATGATTTTAGAGAAAAACTGATTGAAAAATTTGGCGCTGACCGTTTCAAAAAAGATAAAATAGGAGAGCCATTACTTTCTAGTTTAGACAAAGAAACGTTTAAGGATTTTGGTGCCAGTGAACTTTTAATGTTGTATGAATACACTTCGCACGTTGAAACCAAATTAAAAATAACTCCCGAAGAAAAAGAAATGTTATTGCTGTCTGGACGTTTTGCAGCGTATTTGAAAACCAATGAATTGAAAGGTTTGCTGGTAGAGAATAAAGGGTTTTAAACTCGATGCAGCTTTGTCAAAGTTTTAAACTTTGACAAAGCTTGAAACGTTTTTAGTTAAAGTTGGGGTAATTCAAAACAGCTTTATTCCTCAAAAATAACCTTTTTGTCTGTTTTGTCTGTTTTGATAATGTCGTAAGGTCTGGATACTTTTAAGGTACTATTACCGTTTTTTAATCTTTCGACTTTTACAATTATAGTATTTCGATTTTCGGTAATTTCAACAATATCTATAGAATGTCCTTCGGTGTTTTGAGTTTTGTCTATAACAGCAATCACTTGATATTTACTAAAATCAATGTTTATTTCTTTAAAGTCTTTAGATAAATTGGTAGAAACATTCATTTCTGCAATTAATTTATCCCAAGCTTTTTGATCTTTAATAATTAAATGTATTGGTGCAAGAGTTTTATTATTTGGAAAAGAATCTCCCTTAGCTATTAACGAATATTGCACATCAGAATTTGGCAAATCGTCTTTGTCACAGCTTGTCAAAGCTAGCAATATGCTAAATATTAGTATAATTCTTTTCATGTTTTGTGGTTTTGGTTGGGAGAACTTTGTAAAGTTCTGTTTATTAAAAAGATGCTATTCTTTTTAAATGGTTGCGTTCAGGTGAAATTAACTTCTAGATCGCTTCCCGATATAACGTAAGTTTTGATTAAAAATTGTATTGAAGACCAGAAAAAAGATAAAAAAGTTTTTTATATGTGATGGTATCTCTTATGTTTGAGATTGGTGTGCCTTTAATTTCTTTTTAAGAGTAAAAAAAATCGCAATAGGAATAATAAAATTAAAGATCAAATACAATTCGACTAATGCATCCCGTAAATTTAATACTTCAAGAATATTACTTAAAACTAGGAGTAGTAGAAAGAAAAAATTAAGAATACCCATAGTGGAAAGTAGGAAAACTTTTTGTTGGTTAGATTTCCAAATTTTCAGAAATGATATTAAGATTGCTAAACCTCCAACGCCAGAAGTAATCCAGCAACTGAATAAGAAAAAAGTTAATGTTTTAAAACCACTGAACAGACCGTGTTCGAAATAATACATAAAAAAGATAGTGACACTCCAAATATTGGTTATTAAAAGAGAGAAAATCGAGCTTTTGTAAATAGTAATTTTCATAATGGGTTTGTTTTTAAAATTATATACTTCAAAAACTTATCCAAAAAAGATGATTTCTATTTTTTCTTTTGTTTTAATTTGAAAAGGAATTTCTCAAATTTTTCCCTCAACTTTGCAAAAGCAATCTTTAAACAAAAACTCAAATGGAATTCGGTAAAATCATTATTTCAGAAACTGCAGCAAACAGCGAAAATCCTCAAGACGTTGTTAATTCGAATATTTCGGTAATCAATCTAATGCGTGAAGAAAAAATAGACGATGATTTGATTCACGAAGATGCTTTAATGAGTTATTATTTGGATTTTTATGCGTCTAAATATACAGAAGGGAATTTTTCGAAATTTGTTCATGATTCTGGTTGGAATAAAGAATTGAATGAATTGATTGAAGAAGGTCTGGCTTTAATTGGTGCCGAAAAACATTTGGAATTATTTAAAGAACAAAGCAGAAAATTACGTTTACAGAGTACTATTAAACTTGGAAAATTTCTACAGGCAAAGTTCGAAACCCCAAATCCGTTGCGTGATCTTTTAAATAATAATACTTATTTTGAACTGGATGAAAATCTAGTCGAATTAAATGCAACTTTTTTAAAATCACATCCAGATACAGAAGTGCTTTCGGTAGAAGAAATGTTTAAAACTCTAGAAGAATTTGTTGGTCACGAAATCAAAAGAGATTAAGATTTTAAACAACAAAATTCAATTTTAGATAAGAAAAATAGATTCTTTTTATCGCATTGATTTGATGTTTTAATTTTTTTAAGATGTTTTGTGAGAAAAGTATATATTTGGAGAACCCAAAATAATCTACAAAACAAATCAATGCCTATGAGAAAAATTATACTTTTAAGTGGAGTTTTTATCCTTTTATTCGCTTGCGGCAAAAGCGAGAAGGCTAAGAACGAAGCAGAAATTCAGAATCAGGAACTTCTTTCGCTGATTGAAACAGATACGAATGTGAATAAAAAAGAGTTTAAAAAACTCATTTTTAAAAATCTGGATAATATAGAAGATTCGCAAGAGTTGAATCTTCCGTTGCTTTCAAAAGTCGCATCCAATCTAAAAATTAAATATTCAAATATTAAAATTGATGAGACTAGTTCTATAAACTATGATGATAAGACTGCTTTTTTTGTCTTAACCATTGTGGAGCATAATAGAAAAAAGCAACATCCTGATGATTACGAAAATTTAGGTAATTATTTTCAACGTAAATATTTGTTTGTAGATCGTGAAAGCGGGAATGTGATTGCAGAAGAGTTTGATGCTAATTTAGGATATTATCATAATGAAGCCATTCGTTTTTCTAAATCTCATATCCTGAAAAATCTGGTTTATCTTAACGAAAATACTCCTGCTGTCGGGTTTTATACAGAAGCAAGCGCAAGCAGCAGAATTGTGTTGTACAACGAGCAGAAATTTACTTTGATTACTCTGGCGGATAACGAAATTAAGAAAGTTTTATACGAATATCCAATTCGACTGACTAATGGAGATTCGAATGGAAGCGGAACCTATCAGATCGAAACTCTGGAGACGGGTATGAGTTTGGGAGATCAGAAAACAAATGGTTTTTTTGATCTGATTGTTACTAAAAACTTCTCTTACGAAGAAGCTGTCGAAGATAGTTTAGAAAACGAAATGGAAGACAACAAAGAGCTCAAAACCAAAAAAGAATCTGAAAAACTAAAGTTCAACGGCAGAGAATACGCGTTTCACAGAGATGACAGACATCGTTTTCTGGAATAAAAATTTAGAAATTTCAAAATAACACAAAGGCACTTTTAAGGTGCTTTTGTTGTTTATAAGAGATTTCAGTTTTACTGCAAAACTTTGACCTATTGTTAACAAACATTTCCTTAAATTTGCTTCCGTTATAAAAAATACAATAGTTATAAAAATCAAGCTATGTTACAAATTGCATTTATTAGAGAAAATCAAGAGAAAGTAATCAAAGCTTTAGCAAAACGAAATATCGATGCTAAAAGCGTTGTTGAAGAAGTGGTTCAATTAGACGAAAATCGTCGTGCTGCACAGGTAGAATTAGACAATACTTTATCAGAATCTAATAAATTGTCCAAAGATATTGGTGAATTGATGAAAGCTGGAGAGAAAGCTAAAGCGGCAATCTTAAAAGAAAAAACAGTTTCACTAAAAGAAAAAAGTAAAGAACTAAGCGAAAAAGCAGAAGCTTTGGCTGTTGAGTTGACCAATAAATTATACACTTTACCAAACCTTCCTGCTGATATTGTTCCTGAAGGAAAAACTCCAGACGATAACTTAAATGTTTTTCAAGAAGGAGATATTCCTGTTTTACATGAAGGAGCACAACCGCACTGGGAATTGGTGAAAAAATACGATATCATCGATTTTGAATTGGGTGTAAAAATCACTGGTGCAGGTTTTCCTGTTTATAAAGGAAAAGGAGCTCGTTTACAACGTGCTTTAATTAACTACTTTTTAGATAAAAATACTGCTGCAGGATATAATGAAGTTCAGGTTCCTCATTTGGTAAACGAAGCTTCAGGATTTGGAACAGGACAATTGCCAGACAAAGAAGGACAAATGTATCATTCTACAATTGATGATTTATATTTGATTCCGACGGCTGAGGTTCCGGTTACAAACTTGTTCCGTGATGTTATTTTAAACGAAAGTGATCTTCCTGTTTTGCATACAGCGTATACACCATGTTTCCGTCGTGAAGCAGGTTCTTACGGAGCACACGTTCGTGGATTAAACCGTTTGCACCAATTTGATAAAGTAGAAATTGTTCGTGTAGAACATCCTGATAATTCTTATGCGGCACTTGACGGAATGGTGGAACACGTAAAAGAGATTCTTCAAGAATTGAAATTACCATACAGAGTTTTACGTCTTTGCGGAGGCGATATGGGATTCACATCTGCTTTGACTTACGATTTTGAAGTATTTTCTACAGCACAAGATCGCTGGTTAGAGATTAGTTCTGTTTCTAACTTTGAAACTTTTCAGGCTAACCGTTTGAAATTGCGTTTTAAAGACAAAGACGGAAAAAATCAATTGGCTCACACGCTTAACGGAAGCTCATTAGCGCTTCCACGTGTTTTAGCTGGAATTATTGAAAACTACCAAACTCCAGAAGGAATCGTAATCCCAGAGGTTTTACGTCCTTACTGCGGATTTGATATTATAAACTAGTTTTTAGTTTACAGTCACAGTCTCAGTTTTCGGTAAAGAAAACTGGGGCGGCGACTGAAAACTGAGACTGAAAACTGACACTAAATGAAAAACGGTATCTTAAACTGGAACGTGGATCCCGTTATATTCTGGATTACAGATAGTTTTCCTCTTAAATATTACGGAGCGCTTTTTGCCTGCGGACTTCTTCTCGGGTTTTACATTGTCAGAAACATTTACAAAAAAGAAAATCTTTCCTTAGACAATCTCGATTCTTTACTTATTTATGTCATTGTCGGAACCGTTTTAGGTGCGAGACTTGGACATTGTTTCTTTTACGAACCTGATTATTTTCTCAAACATCCGATAGAAATTCTTTTACCAATTCAAAAAATAAAAGGAGCTTATCAATTTGTAGGTTATCAAGGTTTGGCAAGTCATGGAGGTTCGATTGGAGTGATTACGGCGATGATTTTATATTGTCGAAAATATAAAGTACAATTCTTAGGACTTTTGGATAAAATGGCGGTTGCAGTTCCTGTAACGGGCGCTTTTATCAGAATGGGGAATTTTATGAATTCTGAAATTTATGGAAAACCAACCAACGGAAATTGGGGAGTAGTTTTTCAAAGAGACGATTTGATTCCGAGACATCCAACACAATTGTATGAAGCTTTTGCTTATGTAATGATTTTCGTAATCCTGTTTTATATGTATAAATCGGAGAAAATTAGAAATGCGCAGGGATTAATCTTTGGAACTTTCTTAACTTTATTATTTACAGCTCGTTTTATAATTGAATTTTTCAAAGAAAATCAAGAAGCTTTCGAGAATGATATGCTGATTAATATGGGACAGATTTTAAGTATTCCCTTCATTTTGATTGGTTTAGGATTGATTTTTTGGAAAAAGAGAATAGTCACAGTTGACAGTGACAGTTTACAGTAAGCTTAGACTGAAAACTGCGACTGCGACTGAAAAACTAAAAAATATGAGAAACATATTAATCTGTATCGTTTTATTATGTTCTGGTTTTGCATTTGGACAAAAC
Source organism: Flavobacterium sp. (assembly GCF_036405015.1). Taxonomy (GTDB): domain Bacteria; phylum Bacteroidota; class Bacteroidia; order Flavobacteriales; family Flavobacteriaceae; genus Flavobacterium. Next base: position 50,085 of record NZ_DASWYK010000243.1, read on the forward strand.
GAGCAGCTGGCGCAATATTACTACGATAAAGGCGACTTCGAAAAAGCTAAAATTAGTTACGAAGAACTTTTAAAAGCAGCGCCTTCTAATACTCAATATTTTTTGCGAACTGTAGATTGTTATCAGCAATTGCAGCAATATGCAAATGCTGAAAAAGCAATTCAGGATCGTTTTAATCGTTACAAACAAGGCGTTTTTTTAGTGGAGTTAGGATATAACTTTCAATTACAAAAAAACGAATCGAAAGCCAAAAGTTACTACGAACAAGCAATCGAAAAAATAAAAACAAGTCCGAATGATGTTTACGGAATTGCAAGTTCATTTGAGAAAAAAGTATTGCTGGAATATGCTTTAAAAGCCTATCAAACGGCAATGCAAGTTCAGCCGAACTTTAATTTCAATTTCCAAATTGGAATGTTGTACGGTCAGTTGGGGAAAACCGATTTAATGATCGATTTATTATTGACAGAATCTTTTACCAATCCGCAGAATACGAATTTGATTCAGACACAATTGTCTCGATTCATGAATGGCGAGACAGATAATACCGCTTTCAAAGATGCGATGCGAAAAGCATTAATCTTAAAAACTCAAAAAGATCAAGATGTTTTTTGGAACCATTATTTGAGCTGGTTTTATGTTCAACAAAAAGAATTCGGAAAAGCTTTTATTCAGGAAAAAGCGATTTATAAGCGTGAACCAGAATCTTTGATGAGCATCGTTAATCTGAGTCAGTTTGCTATGAATGAAGATGATGACGAAACAGCGACAGAAATTTTAAATTTTATTCTTCAGAATACAAAAGATTTAAATCTCTTGATTCAGTCCAATGCGTATTTAATGCAGATTAAAATTGATAATGCACAGGAAAAAGATTATCCAGCAATCAGTCAGGAGTTGCAGCAATTGTTGACAACTTACGAAATCAATCCTTTTACCTTATCTTTGCAAATTATTCAGGCCCATTTTCTGGCTTTTAATTTGAAAAAAACAGAAGAAGCAAAGGCGGTAATCAAAAAAGCTTTAGAATTAAATTTAAACGAATATCAAAAAGCCGATGCAAAAATGGAATTGGCTGATATTTTGCTTTTAGAAGAAAAATACAATCAGGCGCTTATTTATTATTCGCAGATTCAATTGGATTTAAAGAATGATGTAATGGCGCATGAAGCGAGTTTAAAAGCAGCCAAAACGAGTTATTATAAAGGTGATTTTGAATGGGCAAATAAACAATTTAAAGAATTAAAAGCCGCAAACACGCAGTTAATTGCCAACGACGCTTTGGAGTATTTTTTATTAATTAATGACAATACCGCTGCAGATTCGACTCAGGTTGCTCTGAAGCAGTTTGCAAAAGGAGATTTTTTAATTTATCAGAATAAAAAACAAGAAGCGATAACACAGTTTCAAAATATTTTAAAAACCTATAAAGGTCAGGAAATAGAAGCCGTAACGTTACTTCGTTTAGGGAAAATTTACGAAAGTCAGAAAGATTTTGCTTCAGCTTTAAGCCAATATCAGCAGATAATCGATAACCATAGTGACGGAATTTATGTAGATGAAGCGCTGTTTTTCTCAGCAGAAATTTATAATGACGAATTAAAAGAAACAGAAAAGGCAAAGCCTTTATATGAAAAGGTAATTTTTAACCATCAAGACAGTATTTACTTTGTTGATGCCAGAAAAAAATACCGCGAATTGAGAGGGGATAAGAATTTATAAAATTCAATTTATAAATTCCAAATTCCAAAAAAGAAAGATTAGAAATAGGAGGAAATCTGTTTGTAAGTTCCGAGAGATAACCTCAGAACCTTAGCATCTCAGAACCTCAGAACCTTAAAAAAAAATGATTATTTACAACGTTACCACCAATATACACGAAAGCGTTCATGAAAAATGGTTGAAATGGATGCAGGAAAAACACATACCAGAAATTCTGGCAACTCAGAAATTTTCTTCGGCAAGAATTGTCAAAGTTTTAGTTGAAGAAGAAATGGGCGGAATTACTTATTCTACACAGTATGTGACAGACAGTAAAGAAACTCTGGATAGATTTTATATCGAAGACGAACCGGAATTTCACAGAGAAGCACTGAGTTTGTTTGCAGATAAAATGCTTTCTTTTAGAACAGAATTAGAGGTTGTTTCAGAACACTAATTTTGAGTAGTATTCTTTAATTAGAAATGTACATAATTTGTATTAAGATTAAAATTAACAGGTCTATCTGCTTAATACCTAAAAAAAGTATATTTGCAAAAAATTAATTTCTAATTAAAAATTGTGCTTGTTCACGCCCCTTATTTATGAAACACCTTTACATAAAACTTGTTTTATTTTTATTGCTAAGTCTGAATGTTTGCTGTCAAAGTAAAAATGGCGTGTGGAATGAAGAAGAAACCTCAAAATCTATTGTTTTACAACTGAATGAGTTTAGGGAAATTAGTAATACTTCGAAAGAAATTTTAAAGAATACTGTTTTTTCTAAATATGAGGTGTTGAAAGTGAAAAATGAAGATTCGCCTAAATCATTTGGAGAAATGATGAAGTTTGCAACACAGATTTATGATACAGGTAATGAAATTAACGATTACATTGAGGAAATTAAAGCAGAAATCTCAGAAGAAGATTGTTTTGTGACAAATGATACTGCGCTTTACGATGCATTTGTAAAACAAAAATATGCTGTTTTGAAAAGTAAAATAGATAAATTTTACAAACAAAATAAAGTAATTACATCTTCTGGAGGAGTTTATTCTTCTTTTAAAGGAGAAAATGAAAAACTATTTAACACCAATAAAACCTTCATTAATAAGGAAAATAAAAGTGTAGATTTTTTAAACTATAGATTTGGTTACAAAGCCAATATTGGACTGTTGACAGGTTTAGAAAAAATTCAATTTGACGTTATTCATTTTCAATATATGTTTATGAATACGATTATAGGATCTGCTCATTAAAATAATACCAAAAGCAGAAAGCGAATAACGAATATGGAAAAAGTAAAAGCTAAAAAACATTTAGGACAGCACTTTCTTAAAGACGAAAGTATTGCAAAAGCAATTGCAGATACATTGACTCTTAAAGGATATGATGAGGTTTTAGAAATAGGACCAGGGATGGGTGTGCTTACTAAGTATTTGCTTGAAAAGCCAATTAATACACACGTTATTGAAATCGATACCGAATCGGTAGCGTATTTGGATGCCAATTATCCAAAATTAAAAGACAAAATTATCTCTCAGGATTTCCTGAAGTATAATATAAATGAAGTTTACGAAAATAAACAGTTTGCCATAATAGGTAACTTTCCGTATAATATTTCTTCTCAGATTGTTTTTAGAACATTAGATCTTAAACATCAGATTCCTGAATTTTCGGGAATGTTTCAGAAAGAAGTAGCCGAGCGTATCTGCGAAAAGAAAGGCTCGAAAACTTACGGAATATTATCAGTTTTAGCCCAGGCTTTCTATACTACTGAGTATCTGTTTACGGTTGATGAAAACGTTTTTATTCCTCCGCCCAAGGTGAAATCGGGTGTGATGAGAATGACCCGAAAGGAAGATTATAGTCTTCCTTGTAGCGAAAAGTTGTTTTTTACTGTTGTAAAAACCGCTTTTCAGCAGAGACGAAAAACATTACGTAACAGTTTGAAAACATTAAATTTATCAGACAATCTGCGAGAAGACACTATCTTTGATAAACGTCCGGAGCAGCTTAGTGTCGATGAGTTTATTGAACTAACTCAAAAAATAGAAACCGATGGAGTTCAAAGTTAGTAAAGAATTTATACACCAGTTAGAAGAGCTAATCAATAGTAAAAACGACAACGAACTTGAAGTTTTACTTAATGATTTGCACCACGCTGATATTGCCGAAATCTTAGAAGAATTAGATTTCGATGAGGCAACTTACATATTCAAGGTTTTAGATAGTGATAAAACAGCCGAAATTCTTCTGGAATTGGAAGAAGATCTGCGAGAAAACATCTTAAGCCGACTTTCACCAAAGGAAATCGCGGAAGAGCTTGATGAGCTCGAAACCAACGATGCTGCCGATATTATCGCAGAACTTTCGCAGGAAATAAAAGCCGAAGTAATCTCCGAATTAGTTGACGTTGAACACGCCAAAGACATTGTTGATCTTTTGCGTTACGACGAAAACACGGCCGGTGGTTTGATGGGAAAAGAGTTGGTGAAAGTAAATGAAAACTGGAATGTCTTAACCTGCGTGAAAGAAATGAGAATTCAGGCAGAAAATGTATCTAGAGTACATTCAATTTATGTAGTTGATGATGAAAACCGCTTAAAAGGAAGACTTTCTCTAAAAGATTTATTGACTTCTTCTACCAAAACGCAAATTGGCGATGTTTATATTCGAAAATTAAACTTTGTAAAAGTAGATACTGAAGACGTTGAAGTTGCTCGTATCATGCAAAAATACGACTTAGAGGCAATTCCAGTTGTGGACGAATTAGGTCGTTTGGTTGGAAGAATTACCATTGACGACATCGTGGACGTAATCAAGGAAGAAGCCGACAAAGATTACCAGTTGGCGGCGGGTATTACGCAAGACGTTGAATCTAATGACAGCGTTTACGAATTGACAAAAGCGCGTTTGCCATGGCTTTTAATCGGAATGGTAATCGAAATTGTAGCTTCGTTTGTTTTGAAAGGAAACGAAAGTACTTTTCAAAAATATTCTACTTTAATTATTTTTGTACCATTATTATCTGCAACTGCAGGAAATATTGGGGTTCAAGCTTCCGCAATTGTGGTACAAGGTTTGGCAAACGGAACTTTAAAAGATTTCAGCCGCGGTTATTTTACCAAAGAAATTACCGTTTCTATGATTTCAGGAAGTATTATTTCGTTACTCTTATTGGGATATCATTCTATAATGTACCAACAGTATTTGGTTGGATTTGCCATTTCAATCTCAATGATTGTTGTGATTTTGTTTGCAGCGACTTTAGGAACTTTGGTACCGCTTTTCTTGAATAAAAACAAAATTGATCCCGCAATTGCGACTGGTCCTTTTATCACGACGACCAACGATGTATTTGGAATTATGCTATACTTCGGAGTAGCAAATCTGATTCTTGGATTCTAGATTTTTGCCACAAATTAACGGATTGCAGTGATTTAAGATCTCTAAAATCTGCGTAATTTACAGGCGAAAAATATACTGTTAATTTGCCATCATAAATTCAAACCAAGAAGTATGAATGTACACATTATTGGAGGAGGAAACCTTGGGGTTTCTATCGCCTTGGGAATTGCCAAATTCTCGAAAAACAACCAAGTTACTGTCACAAGAAGAAACATTGCAAGTATTCAATATTTATCAGAATACGGAATTACGGTTTCTAACGATAATAAACACAATATTCAGCAAGCTGATGTGGTGATTTTAACCATAAAACCGTATCAGGTTGATACCGTTTTGGCTGAAATTCTACCATTTATTCAAAATAAAACCATTGCTTCTGCAGTAAGCGGATTGTCTTTGGAAATGCTTCAAACCAAAACAAATTACGAATATCCAGTTGTTCGCATTATGCCAAATATTGCGGCGCAGTTTGGAGAGTCGGCAACTTGTATTTCTTTTCCAGAAAAATACAAAGAAAATGCTGCGCCAGTTGTTGATTTGTTCCAAAACTTAGGAACTGCTCCTGTAATCGATGAAAAATTGATGGATGCAGCAACTGTTTTAGGCGCTTGCGGAACTGCATACGCATTGCGTTATATTCGTGCGTCTATGCAAGCAGGAATCGAAATCGGATTTGATTCTAACACTGCTTTAGCAATTGCTGCACAAACGGTAAAAGGAGCTGCTAAAATGCTTTTAGAAGAACGAGTACACCCAGAACAATTAATTGACCGCGTTACAACGCCGCAAGGTTGTACAATTGTTGGTTTAAATGAAATGGAGCACAATGGTTTCAGTTCTTCATTAATTAAAGGAATCAAGACTTCTTTGAAGCAAATCAAAGGTTAGATTTAAAGAAATTCCAATATTTTAAATTCCAAATTCCAATTTTCTTATTGGGATTTGGAATTTTTTGTTTTACGAAGATTGAATGGTCTGGTTTGTCATTCTGAGGAACGAGGAATCTCACTAGTAATTCAACAAACAATCACACGATGGATATTCGATTGTGATTCTTCGTTCCTCAGAATGACAAAAAAGGTTAGGTATTTTTATAAATCGAGTGTACTATTTTGTTTTTTATTCAAAACATATTTTAGAAAAAGAAACCCCATAAGTCCAGCTAAAAACGATGCAATCAAAATCGCTATTTTAGAAAAAACAATAATCTCCGGATTTTTAAAAGCCAGAACCGTTATAAAGATTGACATGGTAAAACCAATTCCGCCCAACATTCCTGCGCCCAAAATGTGCGCCCACTTTAAGTTTTTTGGAAGCATGCACAAGCCAGAAGTTACGCCGACAGAAGAGAAAAGTAATATTCCAAGCGGTTTTCCGACTACGAGTCCAAGAATAATTCCGTAAGTATTGGAATGGTTCAAACCTTCGTGCCAGTTTTCGGTAATAGTTAATGCTGTGTTTGCAATAGCAAAAAGTGGTAAAATGAAAAAGGCGACTGGCTGATGTAAAAAATGCTGCAGTCTAAATGATGAAGTTTTTTCTCCGCCATCTCCAAACGGAATTACGAAAGCCAAAATAACTCCAGTAATCGTAGCATGAACACCAGAATTAAGCATAAAATACCACATAATAACACCACCAATCAGGTACGGAATTAGATTATGAATTTTCATTCGATTTAAAACAAATAGAATAATCCAGATTCCAAGTGCGATTCCGAGGTTTAAGAAAGAAATCGAAGTGGTATAAAAAATGGCAATAACAATAATTGCTCCTAAATCATCAATCACAGCCAAAGCGGTCAGAAATACTTTTAAAGATGCAGGAACTTTATTTCCGAGAAGAGACAAAATTCCGATTGCAAAAGCAATATCTGTTGCCATTGGAATTCCAGCTCCATTTTGAGTAGTCGTTCCGTAATTTAAAACCAAAAAGATGGCAGCAGGAACCAACATTCCGCCAAAAGCGGCCATTATCGGTAGCGAAGCATTTTTAAAATTGGATAATTCACCATGATAAATTTCTCGTTCCAGTTCTAATCCGATTAAAAGAAAAAATATTGTCATCAGTCCATCATTAATCCAATCGGTTATGGTGTGTCCTGCAATTTCTTTTTCCCAAAAAGCAACGTATGGAACTTGAAATGAAGAATTAGCGAGATAAAGCGATAAAAGAGTGACAACAAGCAAGATAATTCCTCCTGATTTTTCGTTTTCAAAAAAGGCTGTAAAAGTCTTAGTTAGTTTCATTTGGGAATATTTTCAGAAGATTTATGACGGATTTTTGGTAATCCTTGCACTTTCAAAGTTAAAAAAAAATCGGTGTAATAAAAAGTGATTTGCTATGAAGGCGAAAAGGCTCGAAGTTTTTTTGTGTTTTTTAGCTGTTGAATTTTTTCTTTGCGACTTTCTGTCTTGACGAGATAAACTAAGACGTAAACAAAAATCTTAAACATTTCCCGTATTTTTGTCATTATAAAATTCAATACAAAATGAGTGTAAAAATTCTTCATATCGACAGTAATAATCCAATTTTATGGAATCAATTGGAGGAAGCTGGTTTCGAAAATCATGCTGATTTCAAATCTTCAAAAGAAGAAATCGAAGCAAAAATACAAGACTATAACGGAATCGTAATTCGCAGTCGTTTCAAGATTGACAAGACATTTTTAGACGCTGCAACAAAGTTGCAATTTATTGCAAGAGTCGGCGCAGGTTTGGAAAGTATTGATTGTGAGTATGCTTCTTCAAAAGGAATTCATCTTATTGCGGCTCCAGAAGGAAATCGCAACGCTGTTGCAGAACATTCGCTTGGTGTAATTTTATCATTGTTCAATAATTTAAATCAGGCTGATGCCGAAGTAAAAGCGGGACAATGGAATCGTGAAAGCAATCGAGGACATGAATTGGATTTGAAAACCGTCGGAATTATTGGTTACGGAAATATGGGAAAGGCTTTTGCTAAAAAACTAAGAGGTTTTGAAACTGAAGTTCTCTGTTATGATATTTTGGACCATGTTGGCGACGAAAATGCCAGACAAGTTTCTTTAGAAGAATTACGTGAAAAAACAGATGTTTTAAGTCTTCACCTTCCTTGGACACCAGAAACTGATAAAATGGTCAATAAGGAGTTTATAAATGCGTTTAAAAAGCCTTTTTGGATTATTAATACTTCTCGAGGTAAAAATATTGTTACAGCTGATTTGGTTGAAGCTATGAAAACTAAAAAAATACTTGGAGCAGGTTTGGATGTTTTAGAGTATGAGAAGCTTTCTTTTGAAACGCTTTTCCAAGATAAAAATACACCAGAAGCTTTTCAATATTTATTAGAATCGAAAAATGTTTTACTAACACCTCATATCGCGGGATGGACTTTTGAAAGTCACGAACGTTTGGCGCAAGTAATTGTAGATAAGATAAAAGCGGTTTATAATATGTAATTTTGTTTGTAGGATTTAAACTGAAATTCTTTTATTTTTAATTGTAAACGGAATTAGTTTTGTATGTTAATTTTTAATAATATTGTTTCGATTTTTTAACAAAACATTTGAAATGTTGAGTTGAATAATTCCCAAAAACAAGAAAAATTTAACCTATAAATCTAAAAAACGTATGATTATTTACGGAAGAAAAACAGTTCAAAGTACTATTAAATCTGGAAAATTCGATTGTCCAAATTGCAGAAGACAAGAAAGTTATCAATTAAAAAATTATCAGCTTTATTTTCATATTTTCTTTATCCCATTACTTAAAATTAGAGAATTGGGAGATGAGTTAAACTGTTTTTTCTGTAATACAACTTATGTTCCAGGATCTGTTTTGTCTTCGCATGAATATGATACAAGAAACAGATTAGGAAATACTTCGCAAGAGGAAAACACTGCAATTGGTCTTGTACCTTGCGATTTTGGTAAAAGAATTGGGGCGTTCGTTATTGATTTGTTAATTATCTATGCTCTAAATCTTGCCATTGCTTTTATTTCGCCTGAAGCTTCTTTGTTCGTTATATTATTTGCATTTATCTATTTTATTGCTTGTGATCTTTTATTGAAGGGGTCTTCTTTAGGGAAATTAGCTTTGTCAATCAAAACAGTTAACTATGAAGAGAATGGAGAAATCCTTGCCTTTAATGTTATTTTGAGAAATCTGATAAAAGGTATTTGTGCCGTGTTTCCTCTAATTTATTTGACATCATTGTTAAATCAAGATAAAAGAGCTCTTCATGATTTGGCTGCCAGAACAATGGTTGTAGATAAATAAAACAGATTTTTTGTCTGGGCGAATTTAATCTGAAGTTTGATTGTTTGTAAAACTATATTATTAACTATAAAGGGAATAAAAATGGAGAATACAAGAAGAGAAGATTGGAATAACCCTCGCCATCAGCAGGAAAACAAAAAAATTGTAGCCGGAATTCTAGCTATTTTACTGGGATATTTGGGAATTCATAAATTCTATCTGGGTTATACCAAAGAAGGTTTAATTCAGCTGCTTCTGGGACTACTATTAGGACTGGGAGGTATAATAGGAATTATAGAAGGAGTCATTTATTTGACAAAATCTGATGAAGACTTTTATCAAACATATCAAAAAGGCTACAGAGGCTGGTTCTAAGTCAAAATATATTCAAATTATAAAACCATTCAGAAATGAATGGTTTTTTTATTGCTCAAAAATGTCTTTTTCTGATACAATTATAGCTTATACGTCCTTAAAATAAATTCAACAGTAGGTAATCTTGCTTTTTGTTAGTAAGCAATGGAGTAACCGAAAATCCTTAAGAGTAGGATAATTGAAAAAAAAAAGAAGATATGTTAGAAATGTACAAAAAGGTAGTTTTTGAGAACTACGTAAATTTTAAAGGAAGAGCAAGAAGAAAAGAGTTTTGGATGTTCTTTTTAGTAAACGTAATTATTAGCACTGTTCTTAGTGTAGTTACAGGATTAATTTCGCCAAGTTTGGTAATTATTGCAAATATTTACAGTTTAGCTGTTTTACTTCCAGGTATTGGTGTAGCTGTAAGAAGAATGCAGGATATTAATAAAGAATGGTGGTATATTTTAATTCCTTTCTATAATATTTATTTGTGCACAATTGAAGGCGATAAAGGTTCAAACCAATATGGTGCAGATCCTAAAAACTAGAAAAGCCATTTAATTGAAAAAATAGAATGCCAATAGATTTAAATAAAAATTGTTAATTAAAAAGTCCCATTCGCATTTGCATTTGGGGCTTTTGTTTTTTCTGGTATTTATTTAAAATGACCCCTCAGAATCAAACGAAAACTTCGTTATAGGTTAAAAGGAGCTTCTGCGTTTTTAGTAGGGTGTGATCATAGGTTTCTGAGGGTTTATATTGTTCTTCAAAAATTTTCAAACAGTAAATAAATATTTTTATCGAAGGAGTTTTTTAGTTAATAGGGAAAACTTTTTGTTTTATTATATGGAGTTTTTCTAAATAAAATTGTTACTTGAATAAAGTTTAAATCTAAAAATAATAGTAATAAAATTATGGGATTATTTAGTAGAAATAATAAGATTGAAAAACCTGAGGTTGTTCTTGAATTAAGAAGTCCTAGTTGCCCAATAACAGCAATTGTAGAACAAGATAACAGAACGGCTTATTTTTATTTGTTTGGAGATAATGAAGATTTTGGTGTTAAAAGCTGCTGGATACGAAATTTAACTGTGGCACCAGAGGAGATAGAGGTAAAATTAATGGAAAAAGGTGTGCCTCCAATGTTAACTAAAGAGTTTTGCAAATTTCCGCAAGGACAGGAAACACTTAATAAAGATAATCTGGAAATAGTCTGGCTCGAAGAAGGAGATGGAGCCGCATTACTTGAAAATGGAGAGGTTTTATGTGTAATTCCGAGCTGGGGTGGCGGCGGAGAATTTTATGGATATGCTAGAGATTGTAAAGGAGAGGGGTACTTTGCCTGGGAGCTTTCAGTAGATAATGAAATGTACAAACGTGTTAAAAGCGCAATTTCTTTTGAAAAAGCTTGGGACGACGAAAGAAATCCTTTTCAGTTACTGCAACCCAAAATTCTAGATTATTACGACGAAATATTTGGAAAAAGCGAAAAGTACTATGCAATCGATAATTCGGAGTGGCCACCAAAAGGACTGTATGTTTATGAAGGTCCTGAAAAGGTTGTATTTGCAACGGTAGCAGTATCATTACGATCTCAACCTAAGATCGAAATGTATTTTGAAAACCCAAACGAAGTGAATAGAATCGAACTTGGAATTATTTTAAAGTCCGGATTAACAAATGAACAAACAAATAGTGTTGCAAGCTTTGTAAGTGGTATTACGGCAATTCCTTGGGATTATATTACTTTCTTGGCAGAAGGGCATACTATAGAGTTTCAGACATTAGTGAGTGAAAAATTTAAATACGGAGTTCTTACCAATAAATTAAAAGTTTTACCTCAGATGAATGTGCCTGCTTATGGAAATTCAAAAACCAATTTTTTATGGATCGTACCTGTTTCAGATACAGAATGGGAGGTAATGAAAGAATCTGGATCGCAATTTATATTAGATAAACTGGATAATATTGGTGAAGAGATATTCAATTTGGAACGAGAAGAAGTTGTTTAAGAATACGGTATAAAAAAGAAAAACTCATAAGATTTACGCTTATGAGTTTTTCTTTTTTATGATTAATTATTAATCTTCCTTCTCAGATAATTTCTTTTCCAATTCAATCTGAAATTCTTCAATAACCGGTTTCATTGTGCTTTCAGGAATATCAGCAATTCTAATGTACATTAAACCATCAATTGCATTGTTGAATAAAGGGTCAACGTTAAAAGCTACTACTCTTGCATTTTGTTTGATGTATTTTTTAATTAAAACAGGTAAACGTAAATTTCCTGGTTCTAATTCGTCAATGATTTTATCAAACTTATTCAAATCAGATTCGGCTTCGTCGAAAATGAAATCTTTATCAGCGTCTTTTAGTTTTACTTTGTACGCTTTTTTCGGGTGAATATATTGCGCAATATACGGATCGTAGTAGTTTGATTTCATGAACTCAATCATCAATGATTTAGAGAAATCTGAAAATTGATTACTAATACTTACGCCACCAACCAAATATTTATGTTCTGGATGACGTAAAGTAGTATGAATAATACCTTTCCACAATAAAAACAAAGGCATTGGCTTCTGCTGATATTCTTTTACAATAAAAGCACGGCCCATTTCGATCGACTTGTGCATCATATCGTGAAGCTCAGGTTCAAATCTGAAAAGATCTGTCAGATAGAAACCTTCAATTCCGTATTTTGGATAGATTTCAGAACCTAATCCCATACGATACGCTCCAGCGATTTTCTTAGTTTCATCGTCCCATAAAAACATATGGTGATAATATTGATCGTACTCATCTAAGTCAATAGATTCGTTTGTTCCTTCACCAACTTCACGGAAAGTGATTTCGCGAAGACGTCCAATTTCGTGTAAAATGTTCGGAATTTCTTTTGCGCTTGCAAAGAAAACTTCGTAGTTTTTACTTTGTAAAAATCGGCTGTCACTGTTTCGTAAAGACTGAACTTCATCAATTAATTTTGATTCGTTTGCAGGCGTTACAATTTTTTTAGGCGCTTTTGTGATTTTAAGACTCGCCGTTGCAGTGTCAATCAATTTCGTGTCTTTTTCGAAAGGATTAGCCAGCATATAAGTTTTCTTTCTTAAGAATTCTGAATATTCTTCGAAAGATTCTATCTCGTTTTGCTCATTGACAGAAATCGGTTTTCCAATACGAACTTTAATAACACGGTCTTTCTGCGTTAAAAGTTCAGATGGAAGTTTTGCTGTTCTTAACGTGTCATCAATTTTAGAAAGCCAATAGAATAATTTACTGTTTTTGGCATGAAAATAAATTGGAACCACAGGAACTTTTGCTTTTCTGATTAATTTCAGCGCACCTTCTTCCCAAGGTTTATCAACAACTAATTTTCCATCTTTATAAGTCGAAACTTCACCAGCAGGGAAAATTCCCAAAGGTTTTCCGTCGCTTAAGTGACGTAAAGTTTCTTTAATTCCGATTACGCTCGATTTTGCATCCTTATGATTTTCAAAAGGATTAACCGGCATGATGTATTTTTTCATCGGAACAATTCTGTGTAACAAGAAATTGGCAATGATTTTGAAATTTGGCTCTCTTTCAAGCATCAATTTCAATAATAAAATTCCATCAATTCCTCCAAGTGGATGATTGGAAATTGTAATATAAGCACCATCTTTTGGCAGACGTTTTAAGTCTTCTTCAGGGATTTCGAATTTGATTTCCATTTCATCCAAAATTCCGTTCAAAAACGCAAGGTCTTCCAAATGTTTATTACGATCGTAAATTTTATTAAGGGTAGAGATCTTAAGAACTTTCATAAGAATCCAGCCAGAAAAAGTACCGAGAACCCCGTACTTTTCAACATTTATTGCCTTTGCAACTTCTTTCGCGGTAACTAAACCCATGTAGTACTTTTAATTTATTAGAACAGCGAACAAAGATAACAAAAAAGTCTACTTTTCATTGTTTCCAAGACAAACTTTGCACTTTTTTATTACATTTGAAATCCAAAAAAAATCACTGATGAAAATTATTTCTTATAATGTAAACGGAATTAGAGCCGCAATAAACAAGGGTTTTATTGAGTGGCTGAAACAAGCAAATCCTGATGTAATCTGTCTTCAGGAAATAAAAGCTACTCAGGATCAAATTCCGGTTGACGATATAACGGCAGCTGGTTATCCTTTTCAATATTATTATCCTGCTACTAAAAAAGGCTACAGCGGAGTAGCTATTCTTTCTAAAACAAAGCCAAATAATATTGTTTACGGAACAGGAATTCATCATATGGATTTTGAAGGTCGAAATCTTCGTGCCGATTTTGACGATGTTTCTGTGATGAGTTTATACCTTCCATCTGGAACGAATATCGAAAGATTAGACCATAAGTTTATGTTTATGGATGATTTTCAGAATTATATTAATGAATTGAAAATTACGATTCCGAATTTGATTATTTGCGGTGATTACAATATCTGTCACGAAGCAATCGATATTCATGACCCAGTTCGCAACAAAACCGTTTCTGGATTTCTTCCGGCTGAACGCGCTTGGTTAGATGCTTTTATGAAATCGGGATTTATTGATAGTTTCCGTCATTTTAATAAAGAGCCACATCATTATTCTTGGTGGAGTTACCGTGCAGGAGCAAGAGGAAATAACAAAGGCTGGCGTATTGACTACAATTTGGTGAGCAATGCATTAGAAAACAGATTAAAAAGAGCTGTTATACTACCAGATGCTATGCATTCAGATCATTGTCCGATTTTAGTTGAGATTGACTAATTTTTGGTATTGTTCTTGCAGAGAAGAATTTCAGTTCTAAAAATGACTGGAATTTAGAATTTCCTAAATTGCTTTTTAGACGAAAAAAGATTTATTAAACGCCCCAGAAATAAAAACAAAGAAAGATGATAAAAAAAGCCTCCATCGGATTGCTGGCATTAGCCTTGTCCACGACGTCTTGTGTTTCAAAGAAGATTTACAATGACTTAGAAACAAAGTATTCAGATTTGAAAAAAGAAAATCGTTCGATTACAGATGAAAATGAAAATCTGAAGAAAGCAAAAAATCAATTAGAGTTAGATCGTGATAAACTGACTAAAGATTTGGCGAGTACTAAAGATGAGTTGGCAAAGCAAAAAGCTGATCTTGCAGCTGAACAAAAGAAATATAAAGTTTTACAGGATTCTTATAATGCATTAGAGAAAAACAGCAACGACGCATTGGAGAAAAACCTAGCTAAAAACCGTGAATTGTTAGCGCAGTTAGAAGCAAAAGGTAAAGCTCTAGCAGAAGAACAAGCTCGTTTGGACAAAACAGCAAGTCGTTTGAAAGAATTGGAAGATATGATTGCGGCTAAAGAAGAAGCAATGCGTAAACTGAAAGAAACTTTATCTAAAGCCTTAACCGGTTTTGAAGGTAAAGGTTTAACAGTAGAACACAAAAACGGAAAAGTTTATGTTTCTATGGAAAACAAATTACTTTTCAATTCAGGAAGCTGGGCTGTTGGATCAGAAGGTAGAAAAGCGGTTGTAGAACTTGGAAAAGTCTTAGGTGACAATCCAGATCTTTCTGTTTTAATTGAAGGACATACAGATGATGATCCGTATGCAGGTTCAGGACCAATTGCAAATAACTGGGATTTATCTACTAAAAGAGCCACTGCAATCGTAGCGATTTTAAGTGAAAACCCAAAAATCAATAAACAAAAACTAACAGCAGCGGGTAGAAGCGAATTTTCTCCTTTGGCAAGCAACGCAACTCCAGAAGGAAAAGCAAAAAACCGAAGAATCGAAATCATCTTGACGCCAAGATTGGATGAGATTGCTGAGATGTTGAATAGCATAAACTAAGGGACAGAGGTTCTAAGGTGCAAAGGCTCAAAGGTTTTTACTTTTGAGCCTTTTTTAATTTACAATTTCTGGAATTGTAATCCTGCAAGGTTTTTAAAACCTTGTAGGTTTAGCTTGTGTTTGGATTGAACTTATAAATACCTACAAGGTTTTGAAAACCTTGCAGGAAGGCGTAAAAATCTTGTACTTTTTTTAACCTTTCTCACATTTCTATTTGAAAAATCCCTTTGTACCTTTGTCTCTTTGCAACTTTGAACCTAAAGAAAAAAATGAAATACACTACATTACCTAACACCGATATAAAAGTTAGTAAAATCTGTCTTGGAACGATGACTTTCGGACAACAAAATACAGAAGCAGAAGGACACGAACAAATGGATTATGCTCTTGAAAGAGGCGTAAACTTTTTTGATACAGCCGAAATGTATTCGGTTCCAGCGAGTGAGGCGACTTACGGAAGCACAGAAAAAATTATTGGAACCTGGTTTAAAAAATCAGGAAACAGAGATAAAGTTATTTTAGCATCTAAAATTGCAGGTCCAAATCCGAATTTTGGGTATATGCGTGAGAAACTAGATTTTTCTCCAGCAAGTATTAAATATGCAGTTGAAAATAGTTTAAAAAGGTTGCAAACCGATTATATCGATTTATATCAAATGCATTGGCCAGAAAGAAAAACGAATAATTTTGGAACGCGCGCATTCCACGGACATGATGATGTTTGGGAAGATAATTTCAGAGAGATTTTAGAAACTTTCGACGGATTAATCAAAGAAGGTAAAATCAAACATATTGGGGTTTCAAATGAAAATGCTTGGGGAATGATGCGTCTTTTGGAAGAAAGCAAATACAACAATCTACCAAGAATCAAAACCGTTCAAAATCCGTATTCTTTACTGAATCGTTTGTTTGAAGTGAATTCTGCAGAAGTTTCAAAATACGAAAATGTTGGTTTACTTGGATATTCACCTTTAGCCTTCGGAGTTTTGACTGGAAAGTTCTTAACTGGAGAAGCTCACCCGAAAGCGAGAATTAATCTTTTTCCGCAATACAAACGTTACAATAGCGACCAATGTACCGAAGCGACGAAATTGTATCAGGAAATCGCTAAAAAACATGGTTTAACACTAACGCAATTGGCAATGGGATTTGTGTTACAACAGCCATTCTTGACCAGTGCGATTATTGGAGCAACCACTTTGGAACAATTAAAAGAAAACATCGATACAATAGATGTTGTTCTTTCTAAACAAATTTTAGCAGAAATTGATGCAGTTCAGGCTATAATTCCTGATCCGGCGCCTTAAATTCTTAAATCAAATAAAAACAAAATCCCGATAACAACTAGTTATCGGGATTTTTTTTGAATAAGAATTAATAATACATCACCAATAAAATTTTCTTTTTAGAATTATCAATTAGTTTTTCAATAACGCCAAAGAACTTTTCGTTTACCATTGGACATCCCAAACTATTGCAAATTGGATAAGGTTGTTCTTCAAACGGAATGTCAACATACTTGTGCAGTACAATGTTACGGTCAAAAGCATTACTGTTGGTTTTATCCAGACCATACAATTTATATGCTTTTCCAAATGTTCCTATGTAAGATCCGCCAATAGAATATTTACCTAGTGAACTGCAATTGGAGTTTTTGACATTGCTGAATTTTAATTCTCCATAGATTCCAGTTTCTGAGCCGGAGCCATGTCCAACCAAACCTTTATCTAGCAATTTGTTGTGTTTCAAATCATAAATAAAAAACCGATTTCTTCCAGATTCTATCCTCATATCTAAAAAGAAGGCAACATCTGAATTGTATTTCGGAGATTTCCCCAAGAAGCTCCTGATTTCAGCTATTTCACTTTTTAATTTCTCTTCATAAGAGTAAATCGGTTTTGAATTTTTAGTGTGTATTTTTTTCTCTTTTTTATTTTCGCAGCTTAAACAGATAAATGGAATTGCCACAAACAGCAGAAAGAAGATTTTCTTTTTCATTGTTAATTCTTATTTCTCAACAGTATAGCCTTTTACTTTAGCGAAAGCCAAAATAGAAGAGTTTATCGTGTTTCCTAAATCATCTTGCTTTTTGGTCTTTTTAGATTCTGTGTCAATATATTCCTGACGTTTTTTGGCCAAAACACTGATTTCTTTCTGAATCGTTTCTCGTTCTTTTTTCTTTTCGTTTACGATTGTTTGAATTTCGGCAGTAGATTTGTTTTTAAGTTCTGCTGGTAATTCTTCTTTTTGAATTTTCGAAATTGCTCCAGCATCATCTTTTACTTTATCCACTAAATCCCAACTGTCATTTTTATACACTGCTTTTGATTTACTCACAGCTCGATCTGTATAATTAGAAGCCGAAACTTTTTTAGCATTCTGATCTTGCATCGCCTGATTCATTTTTTTCTCGGCTCCCTTAGAACCATAATTGATGTAGGTTCTATTGATTTTTTCATCGCATTTAGCGATTTCATCGTCATATGGCGTTGCGATATATTGAACTGCTTTGTCTGAATCGATGTTGAAATATTTTCCTTTTCCGCGATCTGCACCGTCTTTCCAAAAGATGTTGATTCCTTCAGTTTTGTCTCCACAGAAAATAGTATTCACATAAATGTCATCTTTCAATGCATCGCTGATGGCTTCTTTGTAACTGACTTTTTCTTGATCAAATCCTTCATTTCCTGCAATGTAAAGTAGTTTCATGCTGTTCTTGTCAGAAGCCCATTGTAATCCTTTTGTTGCATCCTGGATCACGGCGCCGCAATATTCGCTTCCTCCACTGGTTCTAAGTGCAAATAATTTCTCCGAAATCAAATCGAGATCTGTCGATAAAGGCGTAACCTGTCTAATGTAATTTGATTTTTCAGATAAACCGTCATTTCCATATTCGTATAAAGAGATTTCGATATCTGGCGTTTTCCCTTCGTATTTTAAAGTGGTTAAAGTGTTCACGATATTCCACAATCTTGATTTGGCCTGATCAATTAATCCGTCCATACTGTTAGAGGTGTCTAATAAAAGAGCCACCTGAATCTTGGTTGTTGTCGCTGAATTCGGTTTTTCAATTTCCGTTTTCTTTTTTGGTTTTGCATTTGAAGAATGACAGCCTGAAAGCGAAATTACAGTTGCAAAAAGTGCCGAAATAAAGAGATTTGATTTCATATTATTTAGTTTTACTGATGATTATAGATCAAACTTAAAAACTAAAAAGACCTATTTTTCAGACAAATGGTGAAACGGGGTTTTGACTTGGTGAAATGGTTTAAGTTTAATAGCTCTGTCTTATTCCGTTTGCGTTTATGGTTTTTAAATCGCCATTTGGCGTAACCAGAATAAATTCTTTATCCGTTTTAACCTGTTTTTTTTCTCTGTTAATGGCTATTTTAACTTCATATTGTATTTGAATTACGGGTTCAAGTACAACAGGGTTAATTATAAAATCAAATTCCTTGTTAGATACAGGTTGATAATACAATGTAGTAGATTTGCTAACCTGATTAATATTTGCTTTTTTTAAGTTTAAAGAAGAACTATTGTAAGCTTCATACGATTTGTACATTTCAAGAGGTAAGTTTACCATGTAATCATCAACGATTCTTTTTTCGGTATTTGTAAATGTTTCGCCAAGTAAAACTTCATAGTTTTTAATTTTTTCCTGAATCAGAATTTTGGCTTTATTCATCATTTCTTTTTTAACCGTTTCCATTGTGTTGGAGAAATAGTCAACTTTGACCAAATCGTAGATTTCATTATTGGATAAAATAGAGATAAATTCATTGAGCTGATTCGGATCAGAATATTTAATATGAATATTTTTCTTTACCTCAAATCCTGTGGGAACTTCATTGTACGTCTTACGACTGAAAACCTTTTTTTCTGTTTCATATTCATAAACAGGAACAAACGAAATCATATCTACAAAAGTTTCTACACCATTTTTTTTGTTTAATCTCATTTAATGACTGTGTAATTCTCTGATCAATTATTTCATTGACTTCTTTAGTGGTTTTTCCAGTTTGTGAGGTACTGAAAACCGCCATATAAGTATCTGCTGTAACATTCGCAAGTCCTTTTACATTTATGAGAATATCGGAAGTACTAGGGAAATTTATATTAATAACATTATTGCTGTCATATTGTGAATTTTGATAATTTACATTTCCAGAAGCTTGTCCGATTATAAATTGAGAAAATAGAATAAAAGGGAAATAAAATGGTTTTTTCATGATATTGGTTTTAAAATTATGGAGTAAATGTATTGAGCGAAAAAACGTATTTTTGAGAGAATGGGTCAACAAGCCATTTGACTTGGTGAAAGTTATAGGATAGGAATTTGAAATTAAGTTACTTTACACTTTCTAAAATATTTGTTTGTGAAACATCATTTTCTAATTATTTGTAGTCTGCTTTTTCTATCGTTTTTATTCCCACAGAGAATAAATGCGCAGGCATTTCCTGTAGAAAAAAGTGAAAAAAAGAGTAAAGCCACAATCAGTAAGACAGCTGATGAATTATCTAAATCATTGGATGAAAACGACGAGCTGAAAATTGCTTTGAATTATGAAAAATTGGCCAATGAATTTTTGAATAATGGTGATAATGCAAAAGCAGAAGAGTATTTTCAAAAGGCCTTAAACAGTTATAACAAACTAAAGTTGACTGATGATAAACCACGTGTTGCAAGAAGTTTGGCAAAAGTTCAGGAAAACCAGAAAAATTTTAATTCTGCTATAAAAAATTATGAAAAAGCTGGTTCATTGACCAAAGATGCCTCTGAAGAAAAAATTAATTTAAATGATGCCAACCGACTTAAAAATCAATCTAATCCGGCAAGTCAGACCGATTATTTGAATTCTAATATTGAACTGCTGAAAAAAGAAAGCAGAAAAAGCGAAGTTAAAGAAGCTTACATACAGAAAGCACAAAACTCATTACAGTTAAAAGATAAAAATGTTGCGATTGAGAGTTACAATAAAGCTCTGGATTATGCAAAAGATAAACCAGAGGAAGTTGTAAAAATCAAAAACGAAATTGCCAAGGTGTATGCCGAACAAAATAAGTTTGATGAAGCGTTTTTGATTACTAAAAAAATATTGGACGAGGCTAGAAAAAAGAAAAATTACACTGCCGAAATAAAACAACTGCAATCTTTAGCATCGCTTTATTTTGAAAAGAAAGAACCTGAGAACGCCATTTCTTCACTAAAGGAAGCTTATAATTTATCTTTTCAAAAAGGAAATTCAACCGAAGCCAGAAAGAGTTTATCTTCTTTAATAAAATATTATAAAACAAAAGGCGAAGACAAAGAAAGCATGGCTTTGTACGAACAGTTTTTTGATAATTTCGAGCAGTTAATCAAATCTGATACGACTTTGATAGATGCCAAAACTTTTCAGGTTACAGAAGACAAAATTCGTCAGTTGGAAAAAGAAAAGGTTTTAAAAGACGAATTGATTTCCAAGAAAAATACTTTCAATTATTTCCTGTTAGGCTCTATTGGTTTGTTGTTGCTTTTGTTTTTCTTCATTGTAAAAGCGTGGTATTCGATCAGAATCAAAAACAAGGAAATTGCTTTACAGTCTTTGCGTCGCGAAATGAATCCGCATTTTATTTTTAATAGCTTAAATAGCGTCAATCAGTTTATTGCGGAGAATAAGGAACTGGAAGCCAACAAATACTTAACTTCCTATTCTAATCTGATGCGAAATACGATGGAAAATTCCAATAAAGATTTTATTTCTTTGGATAAAGAAGTGGAGCATTTAAAGAAATACCTGGATTTAGAACATATGCGTTTTCAGGATAAATTCGATTTTGAAATTGTGGTAGATGATTCGCTAGATACCGAAAGAGTTTTTGTTCCGAATATGATTTTGCAACCGCATTTAGAAAATGCAATCTGGCACGGATTGCGTTATTTGGACAAAAAAGGCTTTTTATCCCTTCGATTTGAGTATAAAAACGGAAAAATAATCGTGACTATTGAAGACAACGGAATTGGTTTGACCAAAAGTCGTGAACTCAAAACGACCAATCAGAAAATTTACGAATCACGTGGTTTAAACAATACAAAAGAACGAATTGACCTTTTGAATGAACTGTATAAAAAGGATATTTCGTTTACTATTTCAGAAAAAGAAGAGCCAGAATCGGGTACAATTGTTCAAATCGTTTTTCCATTAATTAACAAAATATGATGACTTTGCAGAAAATTAAAAGTGTAATTGTCGAAGATGAATTGGCAGCGCGAGAAGTGCTTAAAAATTATTTGAGCAAATATTGTCCGCAAGTTGAGGTTGTTGGCGAAGCGCAGAATATCAAAGAAGCCGTTCCGTTAGTACATGAAATTAAACCGCAATTGGTTTTTCTGGATGTAGAAATGCCTTTCGGAAATGCTTTTGATGTTTTGGAAGCTTGTAAAGATTTACATTTTGAAACCATATTTGTAACTGCTTTTTCTGAATATTCTTTGAAAGCCTTAAATCAAAGCGCAGCGTATTATCTTTTAAAACCCATAAGCATTGAAGAATTGATTATTGCAGTAAACAAAGTGCATCATCAAATTGTGAATCATGAAATTTTCAATAGAAATAAAATTATTGTTCAAAATTTTCACGAACAAAAACCTGAGAAACAACAAGTAATTTTGCCAACTCTAGAAGGTTTTGAAGTTGTAAAAATGGAAGAAATTGTACGTTTGCGAGGTAATGGAAATTTTACCGATTTATATCTGAACAACGGAAGTAAAAAAATGGTTTGTCGTTTTTTAAAGCATTTTTCAGAAATTCTTCCATTGCCTTTTATTCGAGTTCATAAATCGCATATAATCAATATCAATTGTGTAAAATCATATAACAAAGGCGGAATTGTAATCTTGAATGATGGAGCAGAAATAGAGGTTTCGCCTACTTATAAAGAGGAGTTTTTGAAGAATTTTAAATAGTTTTTTGCCACGAAGGCGCTAAGACACAAAGTTTTTTTATTAAAGCATATTTAATTCCTCGCAAAGACGCAGAGTCGCAAAGTTTTATTTACTAAAAACAAAAAAGTTTCACCCAGATTTTATAAGATTTGGACAGATTTTTTTTGAAATCATCTGCAGAATCTGCTTAAATCTTATAAAATCTGCGTGAAATAAAAACTTTGCGACTCTGCGACTTTGCGAGATTAAAAAAATCTTAGTGTCTTAGCGCCTTCGTGGCAAACATTACAAATCAAATTCATCATCAACAGCCAAAGAATCTGCTTTGATTGCAGTAGAATCTGGTACTTTGATTTTTATGAATGAACGCGCATTTCCGGAAATATAAACAGGTAATATGCCAGTTGTGTCTTCAGGAACTAAAAGCCCTCTTCTGAACATTAAATTCTTCAAGAACTTTTGATTTTTTATAGCATAATCTTTCAAATTACCTTGATCATTAAACTGATACATGAATTTTCTAGGTTTCGGAATAATCGTCGCTAAATACAAACATTCGTCAACATTTAAAGCCGAAGGACTTTTCTGGAAGTAGAAATGACTCGCTTCGCCAATTCCGTACACATTTGGTCCCCATTCGATAATGTTGAAATACACTTCGAGCATTCTTTCTTTGCTTACAATTCGGTTGTTTTCTAAAATGTAAACTAAAAGGATTTCTTCAAGCTTTCGCGAAAGCGTTTTTTCACGAGTTAAGAAAACATTTTTGATCAACTGCATGCTGATTGTACTGGCGCCGCGAGAGAATTTCTTAGTTCGAATATTTTTCAGAATCGATTGTTTGAAAGCTTCATTTATAAAGCCGCGATGCGAAAAGAAGGAAGGATCTTCTGTCGTTAAAACAGATTTTCTTAAGTAAGGAGAAATTTGATCCAAAGGTGTATAATTCGGATTGGCATTTCCAACCAAAACGGGTCTTTGCAATACATTTTGAATTATGGCACGATAGACAAATTCGCCATTTAACTTATTTAAATCGGCTTCACCATATTTAGTGATTCGTAAATCTTCTTTATTTAATTTGCTGTCAAAAACAAGTGTATTTGGTTTGTTTTTATTGAATTTGAAATCCAGTTTGTAATCGAAGTTTCCAGTCGCCTGCATACCTTGAAAATGCGTAAACAAACCATCTGGAAGCGAAACGATAAAATCCTGCGCTTTCATTTTCGGAATATCGACTTTTAAAGTATAAATCGTGTCTTTTTCGGTATCGTAAGAAATATAAGGACGAACTTTAATTTTATTCAACTGCATGGTTGAAGTACTGTCGATTGAGATAAAACTGTCTCCTAATAAAAAACGATAATCAAAACGGGCATTTTTGATCACAACGTCTTTACTGGCAATTTTAGGATGATTGATTTTAAGATTGGCGATTGAAGTATAACCATCAATATGCAGTTCGCTGCCGCTTTTGTCAATGTTTTGAACGTTCAAACGAATAGAATCAAAACTTGCTTTTAAATTATAACGCTGATCCAGATAAGGAACACGAATAGCGCCTGTATCTAAATTGAAAAAACGAATATCGGCTTTTTTGTTTCTTGGATCTGCAAAACCTTTGATGTTCCAACGTTGGTCAAAATCTTTTGCCAGAACATGAAGATTGGTTTCTAGTTGTTTGTTGTTTAAAACCAGTTTGTCTAGGTTGATAAAAGTCTGTTTTCCATTGTCATCAATTTTGAACTGGAATTTTTTCAAATCCATATCGGTTGGAACCAAATTCATAACTTTTGAAATAATTCTATAAACAAAAGCAGCATATTTACGTTTTTCGTTTGATTCTGTTTCTTCACGATCTCTTTTTAGAAAGGCATCAAAATTTCGTTTTTTGCCTTTTTTAACCAATTGAATATAGCCATTGTCAATTTTTAAAGTTCCAACCTGAACGTCTCCGATTAATAAATTGCTTAAGCTAATACTGGTTTCTACATTTTTAATTTTACAAAGTGTATCAGCGTTTATTGGAGCCAAAACAACATCTGTTAAGTGTATGGTAGACAAACCATCAAATGAAGCCGATTTTACAGAGAAATTACTGTTGTATTCGACAGCCATTTTATGAGTCACTTTGGCAATGGCTTGTTTTAAAAGTGAATCCCTAAAATAGTAAAGTGCAATGCAAAGTAAAACCACTATTATTCCTAGTACTTTTAATGCTTTGTATATTTTTTGTTTTGGAAAATTCATAGAGTTTAGTTTTTTTGCCACGAATTACACTAATTTCTCGAATTAAGTTTCGGGCGAATAAAATTCATTAAAAAAATAAAATCAACCAAAAAGAATGCTGGCAACATCTTCAATTTTAGCAACCAATTCAATCTTAATTCCTGTATTTTTTAAAGCAATTTTATTGTATTTAGAAACAAAGATAGTATCAAATCCTAGTTTTTCGGCTTCTTGAATACGTTGGTCCACACGATTAACAGGACGAATTTCACCAGAAAGTCCAACTTCGCCAGCAAAACAGAATCCTTTTCCAACTGGAATATCTTCATTTGATGATAAAATTGCGGCTACAACTGCTAAGTCGATTGCAGGATCATCTACGGAAATTCCTCCAGTAACATTCAAGAAAACGTCTTTTGCTCCCAATCGAAATCCTGCTCTTTTTTCTAAAACAGCCAAAATCATGTTTAGTCTTTTGGCGTTGTAACCAGTTGTGCTTCGTTGAGGAGTTCCGTAAACTGCCGTACTTACCAGTGATTGAATTTCAATCATCAACGGACGCATTCCTTCGAGTGTTGTAGCAATTGCAGTTCCAGATAATTCTTCGTCTTTGTGTGAAATCAATATTTCTGACGGATTGCTTACTTCTCGTAATCCGCTTCCCAACATTTCGTAAATTCCAAGTTCTGATGTTGAACCAAAACGATTTTTAAGGGATCGAAGAATTCGGTAAATATGATTTCGGTCGCCTTCAAACTGTAAAACAGTATCAACCATGTGTTCCAGAATTTTCGGACCAGCGATGTTTCCGTCTTTGGTAATATGTCCAATTAAAATTACAGGAATATTACTTTCTTTGGCGAACTTGATCAACTCGGCAGTAGTTTCTCGAATTTGAGAAATACTTCCTGCAGTAGATTCAATATAATCGGTATGTAAAGTCTGAATCGAGTCAATAATAACCACTTCTGGTTGAATCGTTTCAATTTGTTTAAATATATTCTGCGTTTTAGTTTCAGTAAGAATGTAGCAATTATCGCTGTTTGGCGTAATTCTTTCTGCACGCATTTTAATTTGTTTCTGACTTTCTTCACCAGAAACATACAAAGTTTTATAAGGTAATTTTAAAGAAACTTGAAGTAAAAGTGTACTTTTTCCGATGCCAGGTTCTCCTCCCAAAAGTGTCAGTGAACCAGGAACAAGTCCACCGCCTAAAACACGATTCAATTCGCTGTCAGTAGTGTCCATTCGAACTTCCTGAGCAGAATCAATTTCGTTAATTTTTAAAGGTCTTGGAGCTTTTCCTACTGGAGTAGCTTCACTTTTCCAGGCTACTTTTTCCTGTTTTTGGATGATTTCCTCAGCAATCGTATTCCATTCTTTGCAGGCATTGCATTGCCCTTGCCACTTAGAGTACTGGGTTCCGCAATTTTGACAAAAAAAGGAAGTTTTAACTTTTGACATTATTTACTTTTTTTAGCAAGTGTATTCATTTCGTCAATTTTCTCATACATCATATCTTTATTCAAATCACCAATTGGCTCCATTTGTGAAGCGTTTTGGTATTTTTTTGATGCGTGTTTAGGATCTCCTTGTTTTTCATACATTAATCCTAATTCATATTCTCCCAACATGGCTTTTGGGTAATGTACATTTCCTATTTCAGCCATTTTTCCTAGTTCGCTATACGCGTTTCTTTTTAAAATAAGATTTTCAACTACTTTAAAATCGCTCATTCGAACTGGAATCTGAACGCCTAAAACTTCAGACATGTCGGCATATTTTTTTTCTAAATATTCTGCATAACCTTCTTGAAGAACCGCAATTTTGTCGTTGTATTCGGCAGAATTTATAGGTCGGTATGCTTCAAAAATCTGGTACAACGCACTTGGAATAGAATGTAATACTTCCGTATAATGCGTAGCGCCTTTAAAAACATCATATTTATAATTCACTAACGGATTATTAGCGATTTTAATATTACTGTTTAATTTTTCAATTGGTTCTTTTATCTTTTTAATATCACCTTCCCCTGCAGAAAGATAATAGAAAACTGGTTTTTTTACTTTTGCAAACTTTTCAGCAATACGTACTTCCATTTTTGGAGCAAGTTCTGGACTTAAGCAGATGTATGCATTAAAAAGCGGTATCTCTTTATACAAATAAAAATTAGCAAAACTTGCTGTTATGTCATGACCTGCAATAAGTCTGAAAGGCGAGGTACGATATTTTTTTTCAATGTAAGGAACTAGTTCTGATCCGATGAATTCGAAAAATTTGGCGCCTTTTTCAAATGGAAGTCCTTCGTTCTGGTCAATTGTGGTGTCATCAAAACGTTCTCCATCTTTATTTTGGTGAATTCCAATAATGATCATTTCCGGAATATCATCCCAATAAGAACCATAACTTACAGCTCCCGAAAAAGGGTCAAATAAGTAATCGCCATCCAATAAATAAAGAACAGGATATTTTTTGTCTTTGTTTGCTTCATAAGAAGGAGGTAGTCCGATAGTTATTCGGCGTTCTTCTCCGAGTTTTTCAGATTTAATGTTATCGAACGTTTTTTGGGCAAACGACGAAAATGAAATTAAAAAAAATAGTAGGTAAACTTTTTTCATGATTTGTGGCATTTCAGTGAATTAAAAAGTATTAAAAATAGTGTAGCAATATACTATTTTATTTGCTTCTTTGTTAAATGGAGTTGAAATTGAATCACAGTGTTTTAGCGTCAAAATCATTTTAGATTAAGACAAAAGAAAAATTCTTTGTTCAAAAAAGTGCTTTTGACAAAGAAAGTAAAATCTTAAAAAATAAGAAAGATTAGGTTAGCGAATTATCATTTTCGTTAGGGAAAATAATCCACGGTTTGAAGGTCTTCGCTTCTTCAAAATCCAAGGTTGCATAAGAAATGATAATGATGATATCATCTTTTTGGACTTTTCTTGCTGCAGGACCATTCAAAGTGATTTCGCCCGAATTTTTTTCACCTTTAATAGCGTACGTTTCAAAACGCTCACCATTATTAATGTTCACGATAGATACTTTTTCGCCTTCAATAATGTTTGAAGCTTCCAGTAAAGTTTCATCAATAGTAATGCTGCCAATATAATTTAAATCGGCACCCGTTACTTTAACGCGATGAATTTTTGATTTTATAACTTGAATTTGCATGCTGCAAAGTTAGATTAATTTAATGAAATGGTGTCAATCAGTCTGATAGAATTAACAAATACTGCTATAAATGCGCGGTAATTTTTGCCATTCTCTTTTTGATCGATAGATAAAAGTGTAGATTCGTCAGCAATAACGAAATATTCGAGTTCGAATTCTGTATTGTCTTTGAAAGAATTTTCTACAAATTCGAGTGTTTCCTGTGGGCTATGATTTTGAAAAATCTCTTTTGCTTCGGTTAAAGTTTTATAAATAATCGATGCATTTTTTCTTTCTTCAGCTGTTAAACGTTCGTTTCGAGAACTCATTGCCAGTTGATTGTCTTCTCTAAAAATGGGACAGCCAACAACATTTACAGGTAAATTATTCTTTTCGACTAATTTTTTAACAATTTGAAGTTGCTGAAAATCTTTTTCTCCAAAATAAGCATTCGTTGGAGTTACAATTTCAAAAAGACGTTTTACGATGGTTCCAACTCCGTTAAAATGTCCAGGTCTAAATTTTCCTTCCATTTGATTTTCTAATCCATCGAAATCAAAAGTTTGCGAAACCGTATTTCCTTCATAGATATCTTCGACAGAAGGTGCGTATAAAATGATTTTGTCA
>NZ_DASWYK010000244.1:0-2474 GCF_036405015.1 Flavobacterium sp.
TCTCCTTCGAAATCTAAAATATTTTCAACTTTTGCATTTTTAATTCCTCTTAAAAGGCAGGTTTCAATTGCTTTTTTAGAAATATCAATAGCTACTACGTCTAAATTTCGGTCATTTTGAAGTGATAAAGCATGACTTCCGGCTCCGCACCCTACATCTAATATTTTTCCTTTTGCTAATTGAAGTGCTTTTTGTTCAATTTTTGGCATCTCTTTATAAGTGCGAAAAAGATATTCGACGCTCATTTCGTCTTCTTCAGATATTGAAGTTTCGGTTATTATGTCTTCAGGTGAATTATTGGTGTGGAAATCAAATATTGCTTTTCCAAAAAGATCTTTCATTGTTTTAGTCAAAGTTTAAGGTTTCAAGTTTAAAGTTGCTTAATTTTGCAGATCAACTTTAAATTTTAAACTTGAAACAGATTTTAAATAACTTAAGTAAGTTAGCCAAAGATAAGCATAACGAGAATAAAAAGTATTTCGATAAGCTTAAAAAGAAACAGCCCAAAAATTTAGATTACATTATGCAAGATTTGCATAATGCAGAATTTAAAAAAACGGATTGTTTAAAATGCGCTAATTGCTGTAAAACAACAGGTCCTTTATTTACACTTGCAGATATAGAACGAATTTCAAAGCATTTTAGACAAAAGCCGCAACAATTTATTGAGCAATATTTACGAATTGATGAGGATAAGGATTATGTTTTAAAAAGTGTTCCATGTACTTTTTTAGATAATGAAAATTATTGTATGATTTATGATGTTCGTCCTAAAGCCTGTCGTGAATTTCCGCATACTGATCGTAATAAGTTTTACCAAATTTCTAATCTGACTCTAAAAAATGTTGAAATTTGTCCTGCAGCTTATAATATAGTAGAGGAAATGAAAAAGAAAATTCCGTTATAAAAAAAAGATAGTTATGTCTTAAGAATATCTTCTTTTCTTTTTTATGATGTACTTTTGATATTGTAATGAATAAAAACTGCTAATTTGAATTTAGAATATTTTATAGCCAAAAGACTTATTACTGCAAAAGATAACAAGAGCAGTATTTCTGCGCCTATCGTAAAAATTGCTATTTCGGCAATTGCGATAGGGATGATAATGATGATTGTTTCTGTTGCAACCGGAATAGGATTGCAAAAAAAAATACGAGATAAAGTTTCCGCTTTTAACGGTCAGGTAATAATATCGAATTATGATAATAATAATTCTGAAGTAACCTTAATTCCGATTTCGAAAAAGCAAGATTTCTATCCCAATTTTAAATCCGTTCCAGAAGTGAGTCATATCCAGGCGATAGCTACTAAGGCAGGAATTATAAGAACAGAGAATGCATTTGAAGGAATTGTTTTTAAAGGTGTCGGAGCAGATTATGATTGGAATAATATCAGTGAATTTATTGTGGGAGGTAAGTTGCCCGATTTTAAAAAGGCACTGAATGAAGATGTTGTTATTTCAAAATTTCTAGCAGACCGATTAAATTTAAAAGTCGGAGATCAGTTTAATACATTTTTTGTAAAAGAAGAACAAGGGAAATTGCCTAATAGTCGTCGATTTAAGATTGCGGCCATATTTAATTCAGGATTTCAGGATTTTGATTCGACATATATTATAGGAGATATTCGTCATATTCAAAAGATTAATAAATGGAGAGAAGATCAGGTAGGAGCTTTTGAAGTTTTTGTAAAAGATTTTAACGAAATTAAAAACGTTGGAAATCAGATTTACGAGGAAACGTCTTCCAATCTAGATACAAAAACTATAATTGAAAAATACAGTTATATTTTTGATTGGCTTCAATTGTTTGATTTTAATATTGTAATAATTTTAGCAATTATGATTCTGGTGGCGACAATTAATATGATTGTTGCTTTATTGGTGCTTATTTTGGAAAGAACTCAAATGATAGGCATTTTGAAATCCATGGGATCTAATAATTGGTCGGTTAGAAAAATATTTCTCTATAATGCCTTCTATTTAATACTTCGCGGGTTGCTTTGGGGGAATCTAATTGGAATATCTATTTTATTAATTCAACAACAATTCGGGATAGTTCAGTTAAATCCTGAAAACTACTACGTAAATCAGGCACCTGTATATTTAAACTGGATCTATATCCTGTTGTTGAATTTGCTTACGGTGTCTATTTGTTTTGTAGTGTTATTGATACCATCTTATATAATAACCAAAATATCTCCAGTAAAAGCTATTCGCTTTGATTAAGGATAAGCGAGTTTAAAGATATTAACCCGACAGGTTTTGAAAACCTGTCGGGTTTGTTTTTTGTGCATATATAATATATAGCATTGAATGGTTATACTGAGCGCAGCGAAGTCACATCCAGTTTTTTTTTGGAATTTGGAGTTTAAAAATTGTGATTTCGATAAATATAAGGAGCCATTTCCCGCTATCCGCTGCAATCTTTTCATGGCGAACCCCGCCATAAAAAGGATTTCCGCTGCTATCGGGG
>NZ_DASWYK010000245.1:0-5045 GCF_036405015.1 Flavobacterium sp.
TTAAAAATTCAAGAAGCACAAATTAAAGCCGTTGGAAAAGTTCGAATTATTGAACAATTCAGTGATTTTTTAGCAGAGACTAATTCTAATATGAATTTATATTATTGGATAATATTTTTTTTAACAATCGGCGCAGTCACAACAGTTGCATGCAGTGTCCCAACATTGTTAGATTCTTTTAAAACTTATAGTTCCTATTTGACACTATTAGGTTGCAATGCAAATTCTTGGCAAATATTAAACTCTGCAATTGGAATTTTGATTGTAAAACTTCCTTGGGCATTGTGCTTAAGTGCAGTTTTTACGGGTATATATAGATTACTAAAAAGTTTACTTGTTACTTATGAAAAAATAAACCAAGATAAAAGAAATATGTCTGCTATTTATGCAGTTTCTGGTAATATAGCATCAGCTCTTAATGACTATGGTATGGCAATAGCTGAACATGAAATTGAAGATGATGAAACTGGGGAAATGATTACCGTTTTGCGAGCTAAAAACAAAGAAGTAAATCAAAAAAAAGAAAGCTTAAAATGGAATCAAATAATGAATTATTTTGAGGGAATGCAACATCAAAAAGTTGATATTTCTGAACCAGAAGATCCAGATAAACTCAAACCAATTACAGATTTATTAAATAAATTAATTGATAAAATTCCAACTACAACTCCATAACAAAAAACCTCTCATAATTGAGAGGTTTTTCCATAAATCTATAAATAAAATAATTACATATTCCTCCTATACTGCCCGCCAACTTCAAACAACGCCGAAGTAATCTGACCTAACGAACAAACTTTTGTAGCTTCCATTAAATAATCGAATAAATTTTCGTTTTTAATAGCTGCTTCTTGTAACTGGCTTAAATGCTCGTTTACTTTTGCTACGTGGAAATTATGCAGATTGTCCAGCATGGTAATCTGGTATTGTTTTTCTTCTTCTGTGGCACGAATTACCTCAGCCGGAATTACCGTTGGCGAACCTTTAGAACTCAAGAAAGTATTTACACCCACAATTGGGAAATCTCCGTTGTGTTTTAAGGTTTCGTAATACAAACTTTCTTCCTGAATTTTAGAACGCTGGTACATCGTTTCCATTGCGCCTAGAACGCCGCCTCTTTCTGTGATTCTGTCGAATTCTTGTAAAACGGCTTCTTCTACCAAATCGGTTAATTCTTCGATGATGAACGAACCTTGAATTGGGTTTTCGTTTTTCGCTAAGCCTAATTCTTTATTAATAATCAGCTGAATCGCCATTGCACGACGTACCGATTCTTCTGTTGGTGTTGTAATCGCTTCGTCGTACGCATTCGTGTGCAATGAGTTACAGTTGTCGTAAATCGCATACAAAGCTTGCAAAGTCGTTCTAATATCATTGAAATCAATTTCCTGTGCGTGCAACGAACGTCCAGAAGTCTGAATATGGTATTTCAGCATTTGTGCTCTTTCGTTGGCTCCGTATTTCAATTTCATGGCTTTTGCCCAAATTTTACGCGCCACACGACCAATAACTGAATATTCCGGATCTACTCCATTCGAGAAGAAAAACGATAAGTTTGGTCCAAAATCGTTGATGTTCATGCCACGGCTCAAATAATATTCCACATAAGTGAAACCATTTGATAGCGTAAACGCCAATTGCGTGATTGGGTTTGCACCCGCCTCTGCAATATGATATCCTGAAATCGAAACCGAATAGAAATTACGAACGTTTTTAGTAATGAAATATTCCTGAACGTCTCCCATCAATCGAAGCGCAAATTCAGTTGAGAAAATACAAGTATTCTGCGCCTGATCTTCTTTTAAAATATCGGCCTGAACGGTTCCTCGAACTTGTGCTAACGTTTTTACTTTAATTTCGTTATAAACCTCCAAAGGCAAAACCTGATCTCCCGTAACACCCAAAAGCATTAATCCCAAACCGTTGTTTCCTGCTGGAAGTTCGCCTTGGTATTTCGGTCTTTCGATTCCTTTTTCCTTATATAATTTTGTGATTTTTGCTTCAACTTCCTTCTCTAAACCGTTTTCTTTAATGTAAATCTCACATTGCTGATCGATTGCGGCATTCATAAAGAAACCTAAAAGCATTGGCGCAGGTCCGTTAATGGTCATACTTACCGAAGTCAAAGCATGAACCAAATCGAAACCTGAATATAATTTTTTAGCATCATCTAAACAGCAGATTGAAACTCCCGCATTTCCAATTTTTCCGTAAATATCCGGACGCAAATCTGGGTCGTTTCCGTACAAAGTCACACTGTCAAAAGCTGTAGAAAGACGTTTTGCAGGCATTCCCGCACTTACATAATGAAAACGTTTGTTGGTTCTTTCTGGCCCGCCCTCGCCCGCAAACATTCTCGACGGATCTTCGCCTTCACGTTTAAACGGATATAATCCAGATGCGAAAGGAAATTCTCCAGGAACATTTTCCTGTAAATTCCAACGCAAGATATCGCCCCAACCTTCATATTTAGGCAAAGCAATTTTTGGGATTTGCAAATGCGATAAACTTTCAGAATGTGTCGCGATTTTAATTTCTTTATCACGAACCTTAAAGCTGTAAACTGGATTTTTATATTTCGCTACTTTATCTGCCCAATTCAAGATAATTTCCCAATTGTACGGATCTAAATCCATTTTTACTTTATCAAATTGATTTAGTAAAAGGTTTAAAAAGATTCTGTTTTCGTCGTGTTCTGCGATTCCGCTCGGTAAAACGGTTGAATCGTCGATTCCTGCTTTTGTAATTTGAGGAATTTTTCCAGAAACAGATTCTATCGTTTTGAAGATTCCGTATAATTTCTGAGCAACTTTTTGCTGTGCAATTGCAGTTTCATCGTAATTTCTATTGTTCTCGGCAATTTCAGACAAATAACGTGTTCTTCCTGGCGGAATCACGAATATTTTCTCACTCATTTCTTTAGTGATTTGAAAAGTCGATTTCAAGTCAGAATTCGTCTTTTCTGCCACTTTATCCATGATTGCTTTATACAGCGTGTTCATTCCCGGATCGTTGAACTGCGAAGCGATAGTTCCGAAAACTGGCATTTCATCAGGATTTTTATCCCAAAGATTATGGTTTCTTTGATATTGTTTTTTTACATCGCGTAAAGCATCTAATGCGCCGCGTTTATCAAATTTGTTTAAAGCCACTAAATCAGCAAAATCAAGCATGTCGATTTTCTCCAATTGTGTTGCCGCTCCAAATTCTGGTGTCATTACATATAAAGAAACATTTGAATGATCCATAATCTCCGTATCAGACTGCCCGATTCCTGAAGTTTCCAGAATAATCAAATCATATTTTGCGGCTTTCAAAACCTGAATCGCTTCAGCTACATATTTAGACAAAGCCAAATTCGACTGACGTGTCGCCAGCGAACGCATATAGACTCTTGGATTATTAATCGCATTCATACGGATTCTGTCTCCTAAAAGCGCTCCACCCGTTTTTCTTTTCGAAGGATCGACAGAAACCAATCCGATTGTTTTTTCTGGGAAATCAATTAAAAAACGGCGAACCAATTCGTCCACTAAAGAAGATTTTCCTGCTCCTCCCGTTCCTGTAATTCCTAAAACTGGAATTTTAGAACTTGAATTCATTTCATGAATTTTATCAAAAGCCGATTTTGCAATTTCTGGGAAATTCTCAGCCGATGAAATCAAACGCGCAATTGCTGTTGGAACTTTGTTTTCGATATGATCGATTTCTCCATTTAGTTTGTCTCCGATAGGGAAATCGGCACGTTGAACCAAATCATTAATCATTCCCTGAAGTCCTAACGAACGACCGTCATCTGGAGAATAAATTCTGGTAATACCATATTCATGTAATTCTTCAATTTCGCTTGGCAAAATAACTCCACCTCCGCCTCCGAAGATTTTAATATGTCCTGCTCCTTTTTCGCGAAGCAAATCATACATATATTTAAAGTATTCATTGTGCCCCCCTTGGTAAGAAGTCATAGCAATAGCATTGGCATCTTCTTGAATGGCGGTGCTTACCACTTCTTCTACACTTCTGTCGTGACCTAAGTGAATTACTTCTACTCCGGTTGACTGAATAATTCGGCGCATAATATTAATGGCGGCATCATGTCCGTCAAAAAGTGAAGCAGCAGTAACAATTCTTACTTTATTTTTAGGAATATATGGGATTTGTTGTTCCATTTTATGAATATGATAATTTTCTGAAGGCAATTTACAAAATATTTTAATATTTGATCAACACTATAGCTTTATGTTAACAAAAACAAATCGATTTCGTGAACTCAAAAGGTAACATTTTACGTAAGTAATTGATATAGTTAAAGTAAGCTTAAAGACATGGCAATTTCGCAACATTTAAATAAAATCAATAAACATGTTTTAAGGCACTCTAAAGTAATTTAGCATTGTAGAAAAGCCCCCAAATTTTTACCAAAGCTAGCCATGAAAAAGTAGTAACGTAAAAATTAAAAAAAATGAGAACATTTTATTCATTCACCGTAATTTTAGGTTTGAGTTTTTTTGTATTTTCTTTTAACAGAATTGACAATAATACTCCATCATATAAAAAGACTTCAACCGCAATACACAGTAATAATGACACAGAACTTGCAAATAGCGAAGTGGCAAATGACTTTTTTAAGAGATATTCTGATTTAAGAAAATATAAGTCTGATGTCATGTCATTATACAAAAACAGAACACTCGGAACAATTTGGTTTGATGAAGAAGAAATCAACGAATTTGGATCTGTATTGTATGAAAAAGCAAAAAAAACAAACGATTTAATTGTTCCTTACCAAAAAGAAATTGATCAGTTATTTGACTCGTCTTCAGAAACAAAACTTTCTAAAACCGATGCTGATATGCTTTTGAGTTCATTATATGTAGTGTACACTAAAAAAAGCAATTCAGACAAGAAAAAATTACATTATGATGTCTTGCTAAAAGATTTTCTTAATTATAGTACAATTGAAGAAGCAACTGCAAGTACAAGTGCTGCAACAGACGAAAAAGTGCAATATGACCAATATTACAAATTGCAGGATGTTTTGAAAA
>NZ_DASWYK010000246.1:0-3425 GCF_036405015.1 Flavobacterium sp.
AGAACTTATGCGACAAATATTATTACAGACGGACCAATTTCGAACTTATTTCCAAGTGCAAGAGTTTTAAACAACCAGCTAAATATTTACGGATGGAAAAAAGTTGAAGGAAACGCTTCACTTACCGTAGATCTTAATTTAGCAGATTTCTACGAAGAAGGTACAACTGTAGAAACCAGAAAAGTAGAAGAAAAAGACAAAGACGGAAAAGTGATTAAATCATACAATATGTATACTCTTGTTACCACTTACAGAGGTAAAGGATATGCAATTGTAAATGCTCCAACGGTAGTAAAACCAGTAGCAGCAGCACCAGTCGAAGCACCGGCAAAACCAGCTAACAGGTTTTTGAAAAGTACCAATCAGGAAGCACCAGCAAATGATGCTCAAACAGGAAATACTTTGAAATTTAATTTTTCTGATGCTTATGTATACAGGTCTGCTGAAAATTCTAGTCAAGGATTTCTTGAAAAAGAAAATGCAAAAAACAGAGGAGTAAATTTTGACAAGAGATTAAGAGAATATGTTGATAAAGCAATTAGTTCGGCTAATACTCAGTTAAATTACAACTACGGATTCAGACCTATTAGTTTTCAGGAACAATTATGGATTATGGATTCTAAAGAAGAAGAAGGAGCTATACAAAAAGAAGCTATTGAAGCTGTTAAAACACAGTTTGCTACAATGAAAGCAGATCAGCCGATTGATAAGTTAGCAGCCGATTTACAACCTTTAATTGAGTATTTTGAGTCTTTAAAAACGAAGTACAAAGAAGATAATAAAGGAAGTAGAAAAATTAGATATTCAGCTTATTACAATTTAGGTAAAATCTATTTGTACTTAGACCAGCCTGAAAAAACAATAAAAGAAGGTGAAGGTTTAATTGCAAATGATTATGACAAAGGAGATGGAAAAGATTTGATTTCGAGCGCAAAAAAATTAATCGAAAAATTTGATGCTGCACAAATCAGAACAAGACACAATCCGTCATTGTAATTTTTGATTTAATAAAAAAGAGCTTTTCAATATTTCATTGAAAAGCTCTTTTTTTTATGTTTTTTTTGGGAATTAAAATCCGAAATTCACTCCTAAACCAAATACTTCTCTGGTTTGAAGACCTTTGAAAGCATTGTCATCATAAATAGCTTGGAAAGCTAAATTAGCAGAAAGGAATTTGTTTACTTTCATGATAATATTCAATGAGTAATTGATGTCTACATTCTGAGGATCTTCTAAATAATTAGAATATAAATTTAATGTGTTTTCTGCAGTCACATTAGTCATAATGGCTAATTTGTAATATACAGAAGCATAGAAACCGAGCTCGTAACGCATCGCTTTATTGGCATCTACTCCAAAATAAGCACCGTCAACATAAGGTAGTCCTGTATTTTGATCAATGCCTGAAGTATATGCGCTATCCACAAAAGTGAATTTTGAAGTTAGAGGAGCGAAGTTTATTTTAAGATTTTCGTCTTTAGACCAATAAATACCCGGACCCGTTGTTAGATATCCTGGAGACATAAACTTGGTGTTTTCGGTTCTAATTTCTTTTCCGTTGGCATCTTGACCATAAACGTAACCTGTTGTAAATTGCGTTCTAAAATTCAGAAAGAAAGAGTAGTACCATTCTCCAAATGCTCTTTTACCAAGAATAGAATTGAATTCTAAACGGTCGTCTGTTTTCTTGCTAAAATCGGTGTTTTTAGTTTGTAATAAACCATAAGACGCCAGAACTTTATTATCCCAGGTTACATCGTCTTTTTTATAATTGAAATCGTAATTGATTCCTAATGTTCCTGAGAAACTGTCCTCACCACCCGCAATCCAGTTGTTAAAGCTCGATTGATTCAGTAAAAGTGATACCGTTCCTTTGGCTTTCCAACCTTCTTTTTCAATGGTGTCATTGATTTTTTTTACGGCTTTTTCGGTATTTTGAGCTAGTTCTTTTTCAGTATTTTGGGCTTGAGTGAAAGTAAGATTTGCTAAAACGAAGAGTAATAAGAGGATCTTTCTCATGGTATTTAGTTTAAGTGTATTATCAAATATACTAAAAACCAATTGAAAGATAAAAGTTGAAGCGCTGTTATTGCAGGTTATTTCTTAGATTCTTTGTATAAAGGTACTGCCGAACATGCTTCGCCGTACATAATGCTTCTCGCAAACGGCTGTAAGTAGTTTGTTGCCAAAATATAAGCACGCATTGGAACTGGTTTTCGAGAACAACCTTTTACAATTACTGGTTTGCCTTGATAAGCAGAATAATCGATTTTACTTAAAATTTCTTCGTAAAGACTTCCGTCCAGATCTTCAATCGTTCCATTGACTACTTTTTTTGCAAAAGGAGCTAAGTGAACGCTAACTAAGATTAAAGCCCAAGCGGGAATAATAGCATCTGTACTGCAATGAACAGCTACATATTGATCCTGATATTGTGACCAATCGTGATTTTTAAGATGTTCTCTAAAGTCTTTTTCTTTCAATAAAAATCCTTCCAAAAGCCATTGCGAAATGTCAATCTGCACACGCATTCCTTTTGGATAATAATCCTCTAAATCAAAAACTTCTAAGGCACTATTGGCAACTTTATTGATGATTTCTTCCATTTTTTTAAGTTTTCAGTCACGGTTTTCAGTCTCAGTATTTAACTGTGACTGAAAACTGTACTTTTAAAGTATTTATATTTTTTTTCTTTTCCAGTTGCAGTACTGTACACTGCGACTGAAAACTGAAAACTTTTTTAAAGCATTCCTAATTCTAATTTCGCTTCTTCGCTCATTAAATCTTTGCTCCAAGGCGGATCGAAAGTAATTTCAACATCTACATCTTTGATGTTTTCGATTGTTTTTACTTTTTCTTCTACTTCTCTTGGTAAACTTTCAGCAACCGGACAGTTTGGAGAAGTCAATGTCATTAAGATTTTTACCTCGTAATCGGTGTTTACCATTACGTCGTAAATTAATCCTAATTCGTAAATATCTACAGGAATCTCAGGATCGTAAATGCCTTTTAAAACTCTTACGATTGATTCTCCTAATTCGTTTGTGTCTATTTCTTGTTCCATTTTTTTTGTTTTTTCCACCATATAAGTAATATAAGAAAATTTAAGTTTTGCTTGTACTACTTAAAATGGGTTTAATTATTGTTTTTTTTAATCTTCTAACCAGCGATATAAATCGTTGACATATGTTTTTTGACCTTCGTGATAAATATTTGTTACATTAAAATTTATCATTAAACCTATTGGAGATTTTAAAAGTTTCATATAAGACATTAGTTTGGCTACATGGATTGGAATGATTTGATCAACCGCTTTTAATTCAAGAACTAAATAATTCTCAATAAATAAATCACATCTTAAATCAGATTCTAGCTCCAAACCTTTATACTCAACAGGAATTTTTAATTCTGACTGAAAATTAATT
>NZ_DASWYK010000247.1:0-2686 GCF_036405015.1 Flavobacterium sp.
GATAATTTTGATATTGAAATAAAAGACAACTTTTTGAAAGATTTGAATATTAAAAAACAGCGGCCTGATAGTCGCTGTTTTTATTAGATTTCTCCTGTCATTAAAATATTTTCTTTTACACCTTTGTTTTTCAACATCCTAAAATGCGAACGTACTGCATGATAAAAAGGATAAGATGTATAAGGTAGATCGTACTCTTTTGCATAACGTCTTATAATTGGTGTGATGTATGGATAATAAGTATGTCCAACGCCTGGAAAAAGATGATGCGCCACGTGATGTGTAAATCCGCCGTAGAGAAAATTAGCCAGTTTGCTTTCTGTACTAAAATCTTTGGTTACAATCATTTGATGCATTGCCCAAGTTGCGGAAAGATTTCCTTCGTCATCGGTACCTGGAAAATTGGCATCTTCGTCAACATGTGTAGAAACCAAAGCGACAACTCCGAGGGCACTTCCGCACATGTGCATCAAAAGCCAGGCAAAAAGAACCGTATACCAAGGCTGATTTAGAAGCATCATAGGAATAAAAAGTATGTAAATCAGATTGATGATTTTGGCAGCAAATAAGCGATAGATTTCTTGTCTCGGAATTTTCTCTACTACTTTTTTTACATAATTATCTTTTGTCCCAAAAAAATCTTTAAAGTCTCTAATGTAAATCCAGTTAAGACTGTAAAGCGGATAAATAAACCACATATAAATATGTTGATATTTATGATAATCAAATAATGGGCTATTAGGAAAAATTCTAATGATATTACTTTGTTTGATATCTACGTCCCAATCGGGAACGTTTGGATAAGCATGATGAAGTCCAATATGGCGTCGCATCCAAAGCCAGTGATTACTCCCAAATAATTCTAAAACATACAAAAACCACTGATTGTGTTTTGGCTTTTTAAACAAAGCGCCGTGGGCTGCATCGTGAAAGGCGTTAATAAATAGAACAATCATCGTAATTCCTGACAAAATGTAAAAAAGGAAAAGTAAAGGTGTCTGGTTTCCAAAGATTAAGATACAACTGTAAAACACGAAAAAAACAGCTAAAAGTCCTAAAGACTTCACAACATTCAACAGATACAGCGATGAGTTATTTAAGACGGTTTCATTCACTTCTAAACGCATCTTTTTAAAAAAATCATCGGTTCCAGATTTTGCATAAACTGGTCGTTTTAATTTTTCCATATGGTTACTGGCTAGAAATTGTTCTATCAAATTTAATAAAAAAAAACTTAACCAATTACAATACAGGCGCTTAAATGCTTTTCTTATAAAAACAAAAAACCACTCTTAAAGAGTGGTTAAATTGTTTGGTTACATTTGCAAGGTTTAGATATTTTTTGGAAAAATATTTAGATTATCCCTCAAATTTTTTCTCTGCCAGTTTCAGTCTGATATTATGGATACGATCTTCGATATCTTCTAAATCATTCAGCATATTTTGCTTTTCATAAACTGCTCCGGCTTCATTAACCATGTTTTGCCCGTCTTCTGGCGCAAAAAGATCATTTAAATCTACGTCGGGAAAATTTTTACTTAAACTTAGAATAAATTCAGAGCCTATATTTGCTGTCCCATGTAAATATCTCCCAATCATTGCGGGGCTAAATCCTAGAATTTCACCCACCTCTTTTTGCTTTAATCCTTTAGCCTTAAAGAATTTGCTTAATTTCTCGTTATACATCATTTTCTAAATCAAAAAAAAATATAGTTTAAATATATTTTTTAACATTAAAAAGAATAAATAATATAATATTATTCTTACATTTACCTTTTTATAAAAATACTAATTAATAAATAGCAAATATATGCCAAAATTAATCAAAAATAGCAATTTTAAAGAAGATAATTCTCACAACGAAAAAGCTTATGAATTTATTAACAAGCATTTACCCGTAACCTATGTTGACCTTACCATTTCGTGCTTAATTAAAAAAGGGGTTAATGCGCCAAGTAAAGCCTTAATTAGAAATGTGAGAAACAAAACTATTGTACGAAATGATATTTTACTAGCGTTAGTAGAAGTAGCATATGAAAACAAAGAAGCAATTGAAAGAATTAAACTTCTGACTTCTTAACGCGGAAGTTAATTGAAGATTCTGAAACCAAAACTTATATCTATGACCGAACGAAATAAAAATAATAAAAGAGAAAAACCATCCATTAAGAATCGTTTTAATATTATATTGAAAAACGACGATTCAACAATTATTCCTTTTTTGTACGGAATGACAGTGGAAGAATATAAAGAAGGAGTAGAAATTCACTCTAAATGTTTTGATCAAATTAAAATGGTAAAAGTTTTATCTGATTTATAATTTAGAGGAATTATCAAATTTAGAAAATTCCCATGTTTTCGGGTTTTATAGTAAATCCTAATCGAAGCATGCTTTTATGTTCCTGATAATCTATTAAACTTTCTGTATAGCCAACAAACCATTGTAAAGTGATATAATAATTTTCATCTTTATAGGGTCTCCAGTTGAGTTGCGTTTGCAAAGATCCATAATTAATGAGGCCGCTTCCTTTTCTAAAAAGAACATCTGCGCTCCATCTTCCCGGTTGTATTTGATAGGTTGCACTTGCTTCTCCATAGCCCACATATTTGGTAAGTCCAGGATTATCTTCTTTATCTACTAATGGAATCCATCCTCGTATACCAACGGTCCATCTTGGAGAAACTT
>NZ_DASWYK010000248.1:0-8954 GCF_036405015.1 Flavobacterium sp.
CTAACTGTTTTTGAAAGAGATTTACTTGAAGAAGACGGAATGATGATTATCGAACATTCTAAATACACCAAACTCGATCATATGAGTAATTTTTCTTTTCAGAAAAGTTATGGCGGTTCTTACTTTAGTTTTTTTGAACTAAATTCTACCGATGATGATGAAGAATTACCTCACGATATTTCTAAAAAAGAAGTTGAAGAAGACGAAGGTTAATTGTTTTAAATATTCAATTTTTTAAATTCCAAATTCCAATACAAATGCTTGGAATTTGGAATTTTTCATTTGGAATTTTATCTAATTCTATTCTCATTTTCATTAACGCTTTTTTGCTTAAACTCGCTTTCTTTTATTTTCCCGAAAGAATAACGAACAGCAATAGAAATTTCATTCGCATCAACCAAATACCTTGCTCTTGAGCTAATATTATTGACCGTAAATCGCTCTGCATAAATCGTGTTTTTAAAAATATCATTATAATTCAAAGTACAGTTCCAGTTTTTGCCAAAAGCTTTTGCCAGTGACAAATCGAGTATAAAATTGGCTTTACGCTCATAGATTCCATCGTTTTGTTTTGTTGTTCCCCAAAAAGAAAAAACGAAAGTAAAGTCTTTAGGCAGTTTAAACGTATTGTTTGAATAGTAATACAAATAAGGTTTTGATGGACGCAAAAATGCGCTATCGTCTTCCACTCTACTTTTTATAAAAACCAAAGAATTTGTTGTTGTCCAAAATTTATACGTAAACGGAAGTGTAAAATCTATCGTAAAACCTGTTTCTCTTTTAAAATTAACATCAGTAATCATTAATACATTGGTTTCGTCATTAAATACAAAACTAGAATTGACGACATCTTTGGTCTGATAATAACTCAATTTTACAGATTTGTCGTGATATTGAAATGAACTCGAAATTTCGTCTACAAATGCTGGCATTAAATTGATGCTGCTTCCATACAAAAAATACGGATTTATATACGTTGCGATTTGACTTAACGAGGAATATTTTGGTCTCACAATGCTTTTTGAATAATTGACATTGATACTTTTTGTGCTATCAATAGGAAATGTAAGATCGGCTTTGGGAAACAAATTGGTGTAATTTTTATCAATAGAAGGAGAAATCTGTGTTCTAAACTTTGCATAAACATTCGTATTTTCTGTTCTCAATCCGAATGAAAAATCGATTTTCTTCCACTTTCCAGAAAACTGAATATAAGCTGCTAGGTTTTCTTCTTTAAAATCATAATCGGAAATTTCGTTTTCATTTTTATCGAAATCAAAAATAGCTGCGTTGGATAATGATTTGGCTTTTAAATACAATCCGCCATATTCCAGATTCATTTCATTTTTAAACTTTTTCTCCAAATCAATTCTTCCCGAAAAAACATCAACATTAAATTTCTGATCACGATTTTGCGACAATGCAAAATCTGTTTCATTATAATTATTAGACACTAAACTTTCCAAATGCTGATTAAAATTGGAATACTGAAAACCAACAAAAACATTAGTGTCAATTGATTTTATCTTTTTTGAATAATTTACAAATGCATTGACAAAATCCTTTTTACTAGCATTATCACTGAAAGTAAAAACATGGTTTACCTGATCCTGATTTTGGTTGAAAGTAAAAGTGTTAATATCGAAAGTGTCATTTTGCAACTTCCCGTTTACATTGGCTGAAAAATAATCTTCATCATTAATTTTATAAAACAAACCTCCGCCAAAAACGTACTGATCTCTTTTGGTTACCGCCGAAACATCATAATCTGAAACAATATTGGCCTGTGGAATTTGATACGCAATACTATGATTCTCCCAAGGTTCAAGTTTATTATAATTGAAATTGGCTTTCCATTCTAGTTTATTCTTTTTAAAATTAGAGTTGAAACCAAAATAATTATTGTAGTGCTTTTTGAAAGAAGCGGTTTCTGAAACATCTGTTTTAAAGCCTTCTTTTTTACTAAGTTTTCTGG
Source organism: Flavobacterium sp. (assembly GCF_036405015.1). Taxonomy (GTDB): domain Bacteria; phylum Bacteroidota; class Bacteroidia; order Flavobacteriales; family Flavobacteriaceae; genus Flavobacterium. The sequence goes on from NZ_DASWYK010000248.1 coordinate 1,976, forward strand.
TAATTAAAATTACAGCACGACCTTCAGCTTCGTATTTAGAAGACGGATTTTTAATAATTTCTATTGTTTTAATATCAGCAACTGCTAAAGCATTTAAATCGTTTATCGTTGCTTTTTGACCGTCAATATAAAGAAGCGGATTTCCTTTTCCAACAATCGAAATATTTTCGCGATCACTGCTTATTTGAACCAATGGTAATCTGGAAAGCAAATCAATTGGATTTGGAATTGAACTGTAAACTGAATTGGCAACATCAACTTTTATATTTCCGTTAGAATTGGTGAAAGTTTTTTTGTTTTGAGCAATTACAACTTCATTTAACTGATGATTTGAAATCGAGTCTTTTGCTCTTTCGTTTTGCGCATTTGCCACCATTGAAAGACAAAAAAGTAAAAGAGCAATAAGAAGTTTAAGCGGTAAATACAGATTCATTTACAAATAATTTTGGGTTATTGATTTTGCAAAAGTGCCTCTAAAAAAGAATTGTGTAAGTTAATTGGAGGTTAATGCAGCGTTAATCTGCTATTTGTGTTGTAAAAGCAGTATTTTTGAAATGAATTTTTACGAGCATGAAACAAAGAATCAATTTATTAATCGCGTTTTCTGTAGTGGCACTTATCGTTTTGATGACCGTGCAATGCTACCTCGTAAAAACAACTTACGAATATAAAGTCGCGCAGTTTCACACGCAGATTAAAAATGAAATTGGTAAAATCACTAATAATTACAGTGATATTGATTCGGCATTGGTGGCTAAAAAAGAAGCGCTTTACAAAAGTTTATCTGAAAATTATATTAAAGGAAAAAACACTAAACAGGATATTAAAATTGGTGTTTTGAAAAATGAATATCAAAGTGCTGTAACACAACAAATACAGCGAAAGTTTGAAAAGGATTTGCCCTATTTTAAAATTGATTTTGCTATTGTTCTCAACAAATTCATCCTGTATCAAAATGCAAAAAAGAACGATACTATTTTTTCTGAAAAACCATTTATTGAAAACAAACTTTATGGAAATCTGAATTCTTTAAATCAGGCTTTTTTGGTTCGAAGTTATGTTGGTATTACAAATGGAACTTTTGAAAATCAGAACTATAAATTGCTTACCGAGGATTCGATGTACGTTTCGGTTATCGATTGGGAAATGATTATTTTGAGACGAATGACCTTTATTCTAATTCTGTCTTTATTATCAATTCTGACTTTGATCACTCTTTTTGTTATTGCTTTGAAGGCTTTAATCAAACAAAAAAAAGTAAGCGATGTAAAAACTGATTTTATTAACAATATCACACACGAATTAAAAACACCATTGGCTACTTTGGGAATTTCAACCAAAATCTTGGAGCAGAAAAACATTCGTGATAACGATGAAAACTTCAATGCGATTGTTAACACTATTTCGCGTCAAAACAATCGTTTACAGAATTTAATTGATCAGGTTATGGCCAATTCTTTGGCAGAAAACGAATTAGAATTACAAAAAGAAAAAATTGAAACCGAAGATTTTCTTCTTTCCATTTTAAATGACTTTAAGATCACTTTTCCAAAAATTAATCTTAAAACCGATTTTCAAACACAAAAAACCATTTTAGTTTTAGACCGATTTCATTTAACAACTGCTTTTTTAAATGTTCTGGAAAATGCTGTAAAATATGGTTCAAGCACGATTACAGTAAAAACAAAAATTGTAGAAAATCAATTTTCCATCAGTATTGAAGACGACGGAATCGGAATTGCAAAAAACAAACAATCTTTGCTATTTGAAAAATTTTATCGTGTAGAACAAGGAAACCTTCACAATACAAAAGGATTAGGTTTAGGTCTTTACTATGTAAACCAAATTGTAAAAGCGCATCAAGGCTCTGTGAATGTTATTAGCGACTTAGGAAAAGGTGCTCAGTTTATTATTTTATTAAAAGTTTAATTCCCTTATTTTGAAAAAATTACTTTTAGCCGAAGACGATTTTGATTTTGCTGCAATCTTAAAACAATATTTAGAACTACATCAATTTGAAGTAATCTGGGCAGAAAACGGCGAAATTGCTTTGGATTACATTAAAAACCAAACTTTTGACATTTGTGTTTTTGATGTTATGATGCCGAAATTGGACGGATTTTCACTGGCCGAAAAAGTAATCAACATCAATCCCGAAATTCCATTTATTTTTCTAACCGCAAGAAAGTTAAAAGAAGACAAAATCATTGGACTAAAATTGGGAGCAGATGACTATATCGTAAAGCCTTTTGAAGTGGACGAACTGGTGCTTCGTTTGCACAATATTCTTAAAAGAATTGAGCAAAAAAGAAGCTTAAACGGAAATACAATGATCGAAATTGGTTCGTATATTTTTGATAACGAACGTCTAACTCTTAATAATAAAAACCACGTTCAGCAACTTACAGAAATGGAAGCTTCTCTTATCGAATATCTATTTCTAAACCACAATCAATTATTAAAAAGAGATCAAATTTTAATGTCTGTCTGGAAAAAAGATGATTATTTCTCAGGAAGAAGCATGGATGTTTTTATCAGTAGATTGCGGAAATATTTCAATTCAGATCCTAATATCAAAATTGAAAGTGTCCGAAATGTTGGATTAGAATTTAAAATAGAAAAACCTTGATTCGTCAAGGTTTTTCTATTTTTATTCCAATAACCCAACCTAAAGAGAAGTTTGCAAGTGGAGTAAATTCGGTTTCATATTTATCGATATTTATTCCAGTTTATTAATCTAAAAAATCCAGAATTAAAATCATATAACCTTTATAAACAATTCTATAACAACAATTAAAACTCATGTTTTTAACTTTGAAGGAAACTTTAAAATCTAACAATCATGAACCTAAAAAGATTTTTCGGTGGATTATTGACAATCCTCGGAATTGTAGGACTTATTTATACAGCAGTGATTTTTTCAGATACTTCTGGAGAAACTAGAGATATAAAATCACTCATTATTTATGGAATATTAGGAATTGTGTTCTTTACGTCTGGAATTAGTTTAGTACGTGCAACGAAAGACGAATCTTAATTTTTAAGTGGCAAAGCTACAAAGTTACAAAGAGACAAAGGTTTAAATCTCTGTAGCAAAACTGGTGATTTTTTTAACGCAAAAAATCGCTAAGTTTTTTTATGTAAATAGTACCCGATTTAAATATCAAGTTCGCAAAGATTTATTAAACTTTGCGAACTTGATATTTTAATTTATCTGGATAAAAAACCTTTGCGTTTCTTTGCGTAAATCTTGCGTTCTTTGCGGTTAAGAGACATTACTCTTCTACAATAGGATTCAAATCTAATTCTGTAAAATCTCTTTCTGTTTTAGAAATAATGATTGTCGCCACAGTGTTTCCAATTAAGTTGGTAATCGCTCTGGCTTCGCTCATAAATTTATCAACTCCTAACAAAAAAGCCAAACCTTCAACCGGAATTTTATGAAGTGCTGTCAAAGTTGAGGCTAAAACAATAAATCCGCTTCCTGTAACTCCTGCTGCACCTTTCGAAGTAATCATCAAAATCCCGATTACACTAAGAATTTCGAAAAGGCTCAAATGCACATCATACAACTGTGCAATAAAAAGCACAGACATCGAAAGATAAATCGAAGTTCCATCCAAATTAAAAGAATATCCCGTCGGAATCACCAATCCTACAACCGATTTACTGCAACCCATTCTTTCGAGTTTTACCATAATACTAGGCAACGCAGCTTCGGAAGATGAAGTTCCCAAAACCAATAAAAGTTCTTCTTTAATATATTTTAAAATAGAAAGAATACTGATTTTGTAATATCTAAGAATGGTTCCTAAAATCAGAAACACAAAAAGAGCCATTGTTAAATACACGCACAACATTAATTTTCCAAGCGGAATTAAAGTCGCCAAACCAAATTTACCGATTGTATAAGCCATTCCTCCAAACGCTCCAATTGGCGCTAGATACATTACATATTTCAAACAAGTAAAAACGACTTTAGAAAATCGTTCTAAAATCAAAATGGTTTGTTCTCTTTTTTTATAAAAATTCAAAGCGATTCCGCAGACAATGGCCGCTAATAAAACCTGAAGCGTAAAATTGGACAAGAAAAATTCCAGCCAAGAAAAATGTTCTGAAGCTTTTTTGGTATATTCACTTGCATCCCCAAAAGTCAAAGTCGATTTATCAATTTTTCCAGGTTTAAACAAATAAGCAACTGCAACTCCGATAGCCAAAGCAACGGTCGAAACTACTTCAAAATAAAATAATGCTTTTACTCCAATTCTGCCCACTTTCTTTAGATTTCCCATTCCAGAAATTCCTAAAACAATAGTCAGAAAGATAATCGGACCAATAAAAAGCGAAATCAGCTGAATAAACTTCTTGCCTAAAAACTCCATTTTTTTACCATTTTCTGGTGAAAAATGACCAAGCAAAATACCCGCTACAATGGCGATCAAAACCCAAAAAGTAAGATTGGTAACAACAGTGTAAAAAATGCCTTTATTCGCTTTTGAAGAAGGATTAGGAGTGGTAATATTCATGAAAACGGGTTAAGATAGTTTCACAAATATATAAAAAATGCAGACCTGTAAGCCGGATTCTGTTCTTGCCGTATTTTGCAATAAGACAATACCTTATCATTTATCTAGATTCAGCATTACTACTGAACTCAATCTACCTACCCTTCGGCAACGAACGAGAAGCCCTTAAATGCCGATATACTTGGTATTTCACCGCATAGAGTTTACCTGGTTTCACTACAGCATTACCTGTACATACTTTCTGCTGCACTTGTCCTAATCCCGATAAATCGAGACCGACGGGCGTTACCCGCTATGCTTCTCTATGGTGTCCGGACTTTCCTCCCTTCCGATGAATCGGAACGACGATAAGGCGGTCTGCGCTGCAAAAGTAGCGATTTATGAACTAACAATAATGATTTTAAATTTCTGTTTTTGTGACATTCATTCTAACTTTTTAATTTTAAAATAGTTATCTTTAGAAATCTATAATTTTAAATTCAGTTTATCATGAAAAGAATGTATCATTACGCAACTGTTTCAAAAGCTTTAGATCAATTGAATGAGAAAGGATTTACGTGCGATTTCAATCGAAATGCTGACGCAATTAAAAAAAATCCTGAGAAATTTGAAATTGTTCATGTGTATCGATACGAAGGGGAATCGGATCCCGCGGATGAAGCAGTTGTATACGGAATTAAGTCGACTTCTGGTAAAAAAGGAGTTTATGTTGCTGGTTTCTCAGCCGATTCAGATCAGGAAACAGCAAAATTTTTATTTGATTTAAGTATTAGAGGAAGGTAGTTTTTACAACTCCAATCCGAAGCTTGAAAATAAAAATCCAAATTCCAATTTGCAGTTGCACAATTGGAAATTGGATTTTTTTTCTTGGATTTTGTCGGTATTTTTAGGTAGTTGGTATTTTCAACTTCCATCCTGGCTGAATCAAATCGGGATTTGAAATGATATCTTTATTGGCTTCGAAAATATCTTGCCACGAAACACCATACGCTTTTCCTATTTTCGAAAGAGAATCTCCTCTTTCAACTGTATATTCTCTCGAAACACCTTCTTCAACATCAATATTCATTACAACATCTGCAGATCTGTAATCTGGATCTATTTTTTCGTAAGCATTCCAAAGTCTGTCTTTATCGGCGGCAGATTTAGCAGTTCCGTCGATATAAAGTACATTATCTTGTTCTCTTATTTGCAAGTTTTCGATTCCTAATTGGGAAGCTAAATCTGCTACTTCTTTATATTTATCATGTAAACTCATAACAACTTATTTTATGATTAATTTGTTATCAACTTTTTTAGGTTTTAATTCCTGAATGCTTTGCATAAGGGGCTGTAATTTTGCTCTTTCAATTTCTCCTGAAAGCGTTACAACGCCACCAACAACAGTTGCACTTACACCATCATAAGCATCTACAACTTTATGCACCGATTTGTCTAATTCGTTATCCGGATTGATAACAACAGCGGCAGCGGCAGGTTCTTGATTTGCTCTCGCAATTTCGCAGGTATTTACAACAGATTTTACTCCTTTTGTTGCTCGAACGCTTTTTTCAATGTTTTTTTTGAAAATCTCATCTTCACAAGTTCCTGTAATTGTAGCAACACCATCATGCACGGTAACCTGAATGTTTGGAGTATCACTAAGTTTTTCGCTGATTGCTTTTTCAATGTCTGCATCTTTGGGAGCGCAGGCTACTAAGGAAACTGCAAGTGCCATTCCTAATAAAATTGACCTCATTTTCATAATACTATCTTTTAATAATTAACTTTTTTAAAATTACAGAGATTAAGTATCAAAAGATTATATGATGTTATGATAGGTTTTATATGTTTTCCAGTAAATCGAAATTACTTCTAAAACTTAAATTTTATTTTTTTCTTTGATTTCAAACTTTCAAGATGCTTTAAATAATCAAAGTTTTCATTTCTTCCACTTTCAATACCAATTTTGATTTCTTTTTTGAGAAGTGATAATTGATTTATTTTTGCTTTCATAGAAATTACCTAATTTTTAATCTAATCAGTTTTTGGCACTTTAGTTACTTCTTGCACTTTTTCTACAACTTTATCAAAAATTGGGTTATTAGGCTCACTACCCTTTTCTATGTAACCCGTTTTCTGATGAGTAAAAATACTGTTAGCTGCCATAACTAAAATTTCATCTTTTTTATCTGATACAATTGTGTTATAAAAATGTAAAGATGCACCATATGAATTTTGGCGTTGTTTATTAATAGTTTCATTATGCTTACATGCATTATAATTCTTTATACAGAATTTTAAAATATAAATATTTATAGAAAGTAATAGTGCACGTAATAAAGTATGTTTGATAAGATAAAACCATAATATTTCTTGTCCACAAGACGGACAAACTAAATTGAAATTTTTAAACGTACATACACAAATTTCATTTAAATGATTATCAAAACTATTTATAAAGTACCAAATTA
>NZ_DASWYK010000249.1:0-27614 GCF_036405015.1 Flavobacterium sp.
TTTGGCTATGTTAACAATCCAGACATGATCTATTTCTATTTCATTTTCGCGAATTCCTTTTTCATTTCTGATAATCAGTTTACCACTTTTCAATTCAGAAAGACCTAGGTTTGTAGCAAGTACTTTTTCTACATTTTGAAAATAACTATGTTTTTGAAGATAAACTTCGCTCCATGTTTCTGGTTCTGACATTGATATTTGAAATTGAATTTAGCAACAGCTAATATAAAAAAACGCAAAGAAGAAATGCTGAATTAATTAGTAAAGCAGATTTTATTTCTTATCCTTAGTAACGGCGTTTTCTTTTTTAATATTCAAATCTTTCAAAAAGTTGTCTTTTATTTCAATATCAAAATTATCTTCTTTAAGAACAGTAAGTTTTGATTCAGTGAACTTATAGACATTTATTTTATTGTTTTTAACATCAATATAAAGATCATAAGAATAAGTATTGCAATCGTGTTGTTTACATCCCCAGGCATGAAGTATGTTTTCTTGTTTTTCAAAAGGCGTTTCTGTATTCCAGTATTTTACCATTTGATCGTAATCTTCTGTTCCCATTAACTTTTTTAATCTCGGAGCTAAGCTGCTTTTGGTTAAAAAATGAGTACCAATCACACTTTTGTCTACTAAATTATATAGAGAATCTGTCGGATTCATTACAGTGCTGTCGGTTTTTAAAGCTTCTGTTTTGATGGAAGTAGAATCGGTTGTAGGAACACTTTTTATAATTTCTTTTTTACAGCAAACCAATAAGAAACTACTCAGCAAGACTAAAGAAATATATTTGGTTTTGAAATTCATAATAACTGTTTTTAGAATTAATACTACAATTTACAAACCTGTAAAGGGCTGATTTTTATAAAGATATTAAAATTAAATTTCTTTTAAAAGAAGATTTAAACCTTTGTAAAAGCCAAAACAATAGTTTTTTGATTGAAAGAAGACTTAAGAATAGACATCGTTTTGAGTTTTTTTGCTTAATTTCATTTTTTAAAAATTAGGAAAAAATGAAGCATTTTTCAAAATTAGTAATTGGTTTTTTATTCTGTTTTTCATCATTACAAGCGCAACATGAGACGTATACAAGTGAAACAGATTCACACATTTCAGATACAACATTTGTAAAATTAAGAGATTACAGCAATGATTTTATCTATGATATGAAATACGCGACCGAGGATAATTTCTTGAAAGCAAAAGTCTATGATTGTGCAGAATGTATGCTTCGTTTAAAAACGGTTAAAGCCTTAATTGCAGCCAACAAAGATTTTTTGAAAAAAGGTTTCCGAATAAAATTATATGATTGTTACAGACCTTTGGACATTCAGAAAAAAATGTGGGAGATTGTATCAAATCCAGAATATGTGGCAGATCCAAAAAAAGGCTCCATCCATAATAGAGGAGGAGCCGTTGATATTTCTATAGTTGATATAACTGGTAAAGAAGTCGATATGGGTACTCCTTTTGATTTTTTTGGAATTCAGGCCAGTCATAATTTCAAACAACTTTCAAAAGAAATTCTTTCTAAAAGAGCTTATTTGAAAAGTACGATGATAAAAAATGGCTTCAATTCCTTTGATTCAGAATGGTGGCATTACAATTTAAAAACAGGATTAAAAGATAAAGTGGCCAACCAAAAATGGAAATGTGATTAATTATTCAACACATCTTATGTTTTCCATGAAATAAGTATTCGGATTTGTAACCTTGCCGGTTAGCTCAGAAGTAAGTTCACGTTTTATAATATAATCTTCTATGTTGGTAAGATATTTAATTCGCATGATTGAAATCGGTGATTTTTTAAGCTCTTCGTAATTGTCTTTCATGAACATGAAAATTCCGGTATTAATTCGATTGTCAAATCCTTTTTCGTCGCGAACCAATGTTCCGCAATTTTCCTGATTGATGTGCATTAGTGTTACAATCTTTCCATTTTCTAATTGTAAAAAGATTTTCGAATTCTTATCAAAACAATTTGCTTTAATAAAATCTTTACTTTTTTGAATGGATTGAAGATTCAACGTTGGCAATCCGTCAGTTTGAGCCAGTGAGAAAAAAATATAATTAAAGCTTCCGCCAAAATATTTTTCACTCATTAGATATTCATTTGTTACTTTATAAGATCCAATTGAATCGTTTACATTTACACTGTATTCACATGGTTTTTGTGCAAATGCGGTAATGGTTAATAAGAAAATAGTTAGTGTAAATAGTTTTTTCATTGTTTAGATTATTTTGCTGCAAATTAAAACTATTTTGTTATCTTTTACATCTGTTGTAAAAAAACAATATAAATTACCTCCATTTTTTATTTTCCACTTTTTTCTAATGTTTTCTACAGTTTCAGGAAAATTACGAGTCGTGATATTGGCCTGCTGATTTAAGAGTTCATTTTTCATTTCATTTTTATTGTACGAAATGACTTTTTGAATCTCAAATTTTCGTCCAGGAAAATCAATTAAATTTTCTGAAGTGTATAAATGTGAATGCTTATGCAATTTATCAATTTGAAAAGCGGTGCTTATTTCATCAAATCCTCCCGACTTCATAATGGCCGAATTGGGTTCGTAAAGATATTTTTTTGGAAAATCGTAAAGAGAGAAAGAATCTTCACCTAAAATAAATTCAAAAGTCTCAATGCTTTCTTTTAAAATATTGGCAGTTTTAATTTTTATTTCGCCAGAATAATTTTTGTGAATTTCAAATAAAAGCTCTTTTACTTCATTTTCCAACGCAATGATATGAATGTTCTTTACATTTTTAAGTTCTGATAATCCTGCCGAAATATCTAATAATGGAGCAGTTTTAATTAAAATACGATCTGCTTTTTCAAAATAAAAATCTAATAATTCAGGAACATTTGGCAGACAGTCTTTAAGCATAAAAACTTTGCCTTTTGCATCATTTCTTCGTGAAGGATCAATATAAATCCAATTGTATTTTTGATTGGTTTCTTCCAACAAATGAATAGAATCTCCCGAATAAAAAGTACAATTTTTAACTTGAAGTTTTTCGAAATTATGTTTTACAATTCCGGACAATTCTTCGTTTATTTCACAATGTGTTATGGATTTAAACTTCTTCGAAAAATAATAATCATCAACACCAAAACCGCCTGTAAGATCAATTAAAGTTTCACCAGACATCAAATTGGCTTTGTAAGCGGCAGTTTTTTCAGAAGAAGTTTGTTCTACCGAAATTTTACTTGGATAAATAATGTTTTCTGCAGCAAACCAAGTCGGAAGCTTATCTTTTGCTTTTGATCGGGCTTCAATTTGATTTAAAATTAAAATCCAGTCGACTTCAGGAAAAGGGTTTTTCTGAAGCGCCAATTTTGTAAGGTCTGCACCGGTATTCTGAATTATAAATTTCTGAATATCCGGATGCAAAATAGAAGTGTTCAAAACTAAATTCTTTCGGTTAATACGGAGACAATTTTATTGTTAGGGAAAAATTCTTTTAAAATTACTTTAATCATGGTAAACGCCGGAACTGCGATAATCATTCCGACAATTCCAAATGTGATACCACTGATTAAGATGATCAAGAATATTTCTAACGGGTGCGAATTTACACTTTTTGAAGAAATTATCGGCTGACTGATATTATTGTCAATTGCCTGAACCAATAAAAAGCCAATAACAACGTAAATTGTTTTTGGAAGTATTTCTGATTGAAAATCCATTCCGATCATACTGATCATAGTTAAAATTGCGGCTAATGTAGTTCCGATAATTGGTCCTAAATAAGGAATGATATTTAAAATTGCACATAAAAAAGCAATTACAAAGGCATTTTTATTTCCAAAAATTAATAATACAATCAAATAAAGAATAAATACGACAATCAATTGCAGTAGTAAACCAATAAAATAACGTGTCAATAAATGATTGATTTTCGTAATAGAATTTAAAATTTTATCTTCATTAGAATCAGGAAGTATTCTTCTGGCTTGATCTTTAAAAATGGCCTGATCTTTAATAAAAAAGAAAGTAATAAAGAATACAGAAACCAATCCCATTCCCATATCGGCCATAAAATTGATGATTGAATTGATAAATCCGGTAAAATAACTGAAATCGAATACCGAAGTCAGTTTAGAATCTTTTATAACTTTATTTAAATCGATGTGCTGAATGTTGAAATAGTCTTCAAGATGAGTTTCTGTTTCCATAAATTTTTCCTGAAGATGTGCTGTATCTAATAACGCCAAATTATTGGCTTGCGAAATAATTAAAGGAACAAACAAAAGAATAAAACCTACAATTAGAAAAACGAAAAGAATAATCGTAGTTGAGGCCGCCATGGTATTGCTGAATTTTAGTTTATTCTTTAAAAATAAAATCAGCGGATTTGAAAGTAAGCATAAAAGCAATGAAACGCATAAGTAAACAATTACGGTTTGAATGCTGTATAAAAAGTATAAAACGATACCAATAATTAAGATAGTTGCTAAAGCTCTTAAAATTCCGTTCGAAATAGTTTTTGACGTGATCATGTTTAAAATTTAGAATATAAATATAGCAAAAAGCATTTTAAAATTATGGTCTAAACAAAAAAAGCGAGATGTATTAGATCTCGCTTTAAATATTGTTTTTGTTAGCAATTATTGTGCAAATGCAGCTCTTGCGCCTCCAGATGTAAATATTGCCGAAATTCTGTTTTTTTGACCTGTTGAAAACATGTACATTGCCGCATCATCCACATAATCCATGTAGTTCATTGTCATTTCTACAGGTGTTCCTGAACAAGTGCTGTAATGCGGATAAGCTGGTACACCATAGTTTTCTTCGTTATGAGTTGGAGTATCTGCAACAAGATCGCTTCCGCAAGTTGCATCTCCCCAAATATGACGTAAATTCATCCAATGACCCACTTCGTGAGTTCCCGTTCTTCCTAGGTTAAACGGAGCATTTGCAGCACCAGATAATCCAAAATAACGAGAATCGATAACTACTCCATCAGTAGAAGAAGCGCCACCTGGAAATTGAGCATAACCTAAAATTCCGCCTCCAATATTACAAGACCAAAGGTTTAGTTTTGTGGTTGGAGAAGTTGGAGCGATTCCGCCTTGAGCCGTTTTTTTCATAGCATCATTTGTTCCCCAAGAAGTTTTGGTAGTCGATTTTCTAATGATTTGATCCAATTTAAATGTAATTCCAATATTTGCCTTAACTCCAGAAAATAAAGCAGGTACATTGTTGTAATCGGAGTTTAAAGCATTAAAATCTTTGTTTAATACATCAATTTGTGATTGAATTTGTGCGTCTGAAATGTTTTGTGCAGTTGTTCTGTACAGTACATTTACGACAACAGGAATTTCGATTTTGCCATTTACCAAACGGCCTGTAAAATTGCCAATAGAATGTTTGGCTGTAAAAGCTTCAATTTCGTTCATTTTAATGGCTAAGGCAGGATTGGCTTTTAATTGTGCTTCCAAAACTTCTTGGGTTGCACATCCTCTTCGTGATGCTGCAACTGTATCTGAGTTAGCAGATTCAGATTGTTCATTTTGACAAGCAAACAGCATTAAAGCTGCAAATGTGGTAATAATAACTTTTTTCATAATAATTTGGGTTTTTGTTATAAAAATGTTGATTAGTTAAACATTGACGCAATTTTATAACAAAAATAAATTACAGAAAAATTTTATAACAGTTATTTTGTAAGAATTTTTAGAACCCCTTGTAGATGCTGGTTTCTCTAAAAATCAAAACCTACACATTAGTAAGATTTTTCCTTTGTTTTATTTGTTTAAATGTATTTTGTCGTAAATATTTGTATTTCAACGACGATTTAAAACAAGACTATTTCATTAAAAATGGAAATAATGTTTTTAAAAAGAAGTCATTAGAGTTCGAATTTTTACAAAGAAGTAAGTTCGTAAAGTGCTATACTTGCCGCTTGTACAACATTCATACTGCTGTTTTTACCAAACATATTGATATGAACGATTTGATGGGAAAGTTGAAGAAGTTCTTCAGATATTCCGTTTATTTCGCTGCCGATTATAAGAGCTGTTTTTTTATTTTCTGGTAGGATAACTTCTTTTAAAGGTTTGCTGTTTGAAGCTATTTCAAGAGAAATGATTTCAAAATCATTTTCTAAAAGAAAAGATTTTAATTCGGTAAATTCTTCAATTACAGAATGTGCCACATGAAGATGTGTACTACGTGAAGTTTTATTTATTTTGCGTGGTGTCAGCGGAATATCTTTTCCAAAAAAGATAATATTTTCTACTCCAAAAGCCTCTGAAATTCTAAATAAAGAACCAATATTTTGCTGAAAATAAATATGATCGCAAACTAAAGTAATGGGAAAAGTTTTTCTCTCAAATTGATTTTCTTCGTGAGTCAGTTGCACTTTCTAAAATTTAATTGGTAAAAATATAATTAATAATGTTTGCGCCCATTTTTAAAGCTTTATCTCTCACATTTGCAGGGTCATTGTGTACTTCAGTATCTTCCCAGCCGTCGCCCAAATCGCATTCATATGTATAAAGTAAAACTAGTTTGTTTTCTATGAAAATTCCAAAAGCTTGTGGACGAGTGCCATCATGCTCATGAATTTTTGGTAATCCGTTTGGAAAAGGAAATGGTTTCTGAAAAATAGGATGATTTGCGGGAATTTCGACTAAACTATTATTAGGGAATATTTTTTTGATTTCTTTTCTAATAAACTGATCCATACCGTAATTATCATCAATATGAAGAAATCCTCCTGCAGTAAGATAATTTCTAAGATTGGTTACATCAGAATCACTGAAAACGACATTTCCGTGTCCAGTCATGTGAACAAAAGGGTAGGAGAATAAATCAGGATTACTTGGCTCAACCGTAGAAGGTTTGTTTTTTATACGGGTATTAATATTGGCATTGCAAAAACTGATAAGATTTGGCAAAGAAGTTGGATTGGCATACCAGTCGCCACCTCCGCTGTATTTAAGCAAAGCAATTTCTTGTGAAAAAGAAGAAACAGAAATCAATAAGAGTAAGTAAAATATTTTTTTCATAATAATTTAAATGGTCTGATATTCTTTAATGTTTTTTGTCATTCCGAGGAACGAGGAATCACACTAGGAACTCCGCAAAGAATGTCGACAATCGTTGTTAAGCAAATATGTGATCCTTCGTTCCTCAGGATGACAAAATTTGTGGTTAATTTATTCATTGAAGAATACAACACTATGACAAGCTACAACAGCTGCAGTTTCTGTTCTCAAGCGAGTGTTTCCTAAAGTTACAGGCTTGTAATTGTTTTCAAGCGCCAATGCAATTTCTTTCTCAGAAAAGTCACCTTCAGGACCAATTAAAATGGTTACATCTTCATTTGGTTTTAAAACCTCTTTCAGTGATTTTTTATCGGTTTCTTCACAGTGTGCAATTAACTGTAATCCATTTTTTTGCTGTTTTACAAACTCTTTAAACGAAATAGCTTCATTCAATTTTGGCAAAAAAGTTTCGTTACATTGTTTCATTGCTGAAAGAATAATTTTTTCGAAACGATCTCTATTAATTACTTTTCGTTCAGAACGATCACAAAAAATAGGCGTTATTTCCTGAATTCCGATTTCGGTTGCTTTTTCCAGAAACCATTCAAAACGATCATTCATTTTTGTAGGTGCAACCGCCAGATGCAGATGAAATTTTGGTTTTTCTGCATTGGTTATAGAAAGTACTTCAACAGTACATTTACTGTCAGAAGCCAAAGTAATCTGGGTTTCAAACAATAATCCAAAACCATTGGTAACATGAAGAATATCAGAATCTTTTTTTCGAAGCACTTTTATAATGTGACGGCTTTCTTCTTTATCAAAAGAAAAACTTTCGGTATTTTCGTCTATATTCGGATTAAAAAATAACTGCATGATTAAAATTGAATTCTTGCTTTAGAAACCACAGCAGAAGTTTCGAAACGATTTGATAAGTATTTTTGATAGCCTACAATTCCAATCATGGCCGCATTATCTGTAGTATATTCAAACTTCGGAATAAAGGTTTTCCAACCGTATTTGCTTTCGGTTTCTTTTAAAGTGCTTCTAATTCCTGAATTTGCAGAAACACCTCCACCAATGGCAATTTGTGTAATTCCGGTTTCTTTTACAGCTTGTTTTATTTTATCCATTAAAATTTCGATAATCGTATGCTGAATAGAAGCACAGATATCATTCAGGTTTTCCTCAATAAAATTAGGATTTGCCTGCTTGTTTTTTTGAATGAAATATAAAATGGCTGTCTTTAATCCTGAGAAACTAAAGTCTAATCCAGGTACTTTTGGTTTGGTAAAAGAAAATGCTTTCGGATTTCCTTCTTTGGCGTATTTATCAATCAAAGGTCCGCCTGGATAAGGAAGTCCAAGGATTTTAGCGCTTTTGTCAAAAGCTTCACCTACAGCATCATCTGTAGTTTCTCCGATAATTTCCATGTCAAAAAAGCTGTTCACTTTTACTATCTGAGTATGGCCTCCGCTGATTGTTAACGCTAAAAACGGAAATTTGGGTTTGTCATATCCTTCTTCATCAATAAAATGAGCCAGAATATGAGCATGCATATGATTTACAGCAATTAAAGGAATTTTTAATGCTAATGATAAAGATTTACTAAAAGAAGTTCCTACTAATAATGATCCCATTAATCCAGGACCTTGTGTAAATGCGATTGCGCTTAACTGTTCTTTTTGTACATTTGCTTTACAAAGTGCAGCATCTATTACAGGTACTATATTCTGCTGATGTGCTCGCGAAGCCAATTCAGGAACAACACCCCCGTATTGATTATGAATTAATTGATTGGCTACAACATTTGACAATACTTTGTCGTTATGTAAAACCGCGGCAGCAGTATCATCGCATGAACTTTCGATGGCTAGAATAAAAACCTCTTGATTTTGCATATAAAGGCACAAATTTTGAATTATATTTGACAAATCAAATTGTTAAATTTATTTGATTTAAGCAGTGGCCCCAAAATTAAAGAATTTTTATCAAAAACAGCCGTTCTTTGTCTGTTCAAAATAAATTTAAAAGAAAACTAAAATTAAAGAAGCTATCAAAAAAGTACAGAAAATAATATCACGAACTCTAATTGGGTTGATTTTACTTTTGTTGGTAGTGGCTATCACATTATCACTTCCTATAGTTCAGACTCAAATTGCGAACTATGTCACAAATAGATTAAACGAAGATTATAAAGTAAATATTAATGTCGAAAAAACAGCAATTAATATTTTTGGAGGTGTTAAACTGAAGAAAGTTACCATCCTCGATCACCATAAAAAAACATTGATTTACTCTGATATTATCACCACAGATATTGCCAGTTTCAGTAGATTGCTTGACGGAGATTTAATTTTTGGAGATTTACGTTTAACAGGTTTGATTTTTAATTTGAAAACCTATAAAGGCGAAGACGAAAACAATATCAATAAGTTTATTAAGGCTTTTGAAGTTGACAATACGCCTAAGAAAAAATCAACAAAACATTTCCTGTTAACTGCAAAAAATGGTTACATCGAAAGAGGAAGATTTTCTGTAGTTGATGAAAACAAAACGACTCCTAAATTTCTAGATTTTACAAAGCTAAATGCTTATATAAGTGATTTTAAATTGTATGGGCCAGATGTAAATACTACGATTCATCGTTTCTCATTTATGGACCATCGCGGTTTGTATGTTTCTAATTTTGCTGGGAAATTTAGTTATACCAAAAAACAGATTAAAGTTGAAAATCTTGCCATTAAAACCAAAAGATCTTCAATTTATGGTTTGGCAGTTTTAAATTATAAACCAGAAGATTTTCTTGATTTTACAGATAAAGTTCGATTTGATGTTGTAATTGATTCCTCTTCAATTGCTACGAATGATATTCGTCATTTTTATGATGGTTTAGGTAAAAATCAGCATTTTAAGCTTAAAACAAAATTAGACGGTCCGTTAAATAACATGATGCTTTCTAAATTAAGATTGAGCGATACTAACGGATCAAAAATCAACGGAACTATTAATTTCAGAAATCTTTTGGGCAGTAAAACCCAGAAATTTTCTATGGATGGAAAGTTTGACAAACTACTTTCTAGTTATGATGATTTAGTGATTTTGCTTCCCGAAGTTTTGGGTAAAAAACTTCCAATTGAACTTAAAAGAATCGGAAAATTTAATATTGTCGGTAAAGCAAAAGTTTCGACAACCGCACTCGAAACAGATTTTAAAATTGGAACAGATCTCGGAGACGGACAAGTTGATCTTCATATGAATAATATGGATTTTATTGATAAAGCCTCGTATTCGGGAAATATTATTCTGAACAATTTTGATGTTGGAGCTGTCTTAAATCGAAAAGATGTTGGAAGAACAACTTTAAATCTAGACGTTGATGGAGTTGGGTTTACAGAAAAATATCTCAACACCATTGTTAAAGGAGATATTTCTAAACTCGATTACAATAAGTACACTTATAATAATATCGTAGTTAATGGGAATTTTAAACTGCCTTATTATAAAGGACAGATTGCGGTTAATGATCCTAATCTGAATTTAACTTTTGATGGTTTACTTGATTTGAGTAAAAGAGAAAACCGTTATGATTTTCATATTAATGTAGAAAATTCAGATTTAAGAAAACTAAAATTTGTTAACGATTCGATTTCCAATTTCAAAGGAGATGTTGTGGTTCAGGTTACTGGAAATTCGATTGAAAATCTTCAAGGAAATATATACTTGAATGATGTTGTGTATCAAAATCCAAAATCGAGTTATGTTTTTGATGACGTAACAGTGAGTTCTAATTTTGATGCCGATCGATTAAGAACGATAACGATTAGTTCGAACGATGTTGTTGACGGAAAAATCGTTGGTAAATTTAGATTCGATCAGTTAGATAAATTGGTTATGAACTCTGTTGGAAGTTTGTATACCAATTACAAACCCTATAAAGTAAGAAAAGGACAGTTTTTACGATTCAATTTCCGTGTCTATGATAAAGTGGTAGAAATGCTTTATCCAGAGATTAATATTGATTCTTCTACGGTTGTTAGAGGTAAAATAGATTCGGATTTACAGGAATTTAAATTCCGTTTTAGATCGCAAAAAATTACAGCGGCCAAAAATATTTTCGATAATATTCGTATCAATATTGATAATAAAAATGCGCTTTACAATGCTTATGTAGAGTTAGATAGTATAAAGACGCCTTATTATAAGATCCGTGATTTTAATTTGATCAATGTTACGGCAAAAGATACTTTGTTTGTGCGTTCTGAATTTAAAGGAGGAAATCAGGGTGAAGATTATTTCAATATAGATTTATTTCATACAATTGATAAAAACAAAAATAATATTGTCGGAATCAAGAAGTCTGAGATGAAGTTTAAAGACTACATCTGGTATTTAAACGAAAAATCTGAAAATGATAATCAAATTGTCTTTGATCAGTATTTTAAAAACTTTACAATTGATAATATCATTTTATCTCATGAAAATCAGAAGATTGATTTAAATGGAGTAATTAAGGGCAGCGATTATAAAGATCTGGTGCTGAACTTTGAAGATGTTGATATTAATAAAATTACTCCAGCAAATTCCAAATTTGTTTTTGATGGTAATTTGAACGGAAGTGTCAATTATAAGCAGAATAAAAATGTTTATCAGCCCACAGCATCGATTAAGATTGATCATCTTGTCATGAATAAGACGGAGCTTGGTACGCTCAATTTTGATATTTCAGGAGATGAAACTTTTAGAAAATTCACGGTTAATTCGTCTATACAAAATGGTTTTACAGAGTCTTTTAGAGCAAGCGGAAATTTTGCTATAGAAAACAAAGAAACCATCATGGATATGAGTTTGAAACTAGAAGGATTTAATCTTGCTACTTTAGGAACTATTGGAGGTGACGTTTTGTCGAATATTCGTGGTTCCGTTTCAGGAAATGCTTCTGTTGTTGGGAATTTGAAAAAACCAGATATAAACGGGCGTTTGTATGTTGAGAAAGCCGGAATGACAATTCCGTACCTAAATACAGATTATGAGTTGAGTGATCGAACGGTAATTGATTTGACGAATGAAAAATTCCTGTTTCGAAATAATCAGCTGACAGATACTAAATACGGAACAAAAGGTTTGTTAAACGGAAGTATCGAGCATAAGAACTTTGGTGATTGGAAATTAGATCTAAACATTACGTCTAAGCGATTGGTAGCATTAGATACCAAAGACAGTGATGATGCTGCTTATTTTGGAACAGCTTTTATAAACGGATCGGCAAGTATACGAGGACCTGTAGAAAGTTTGTTTATTAAGGTTGATGCCAAATCTGAAAAAGGGACAGAGGTTAAGATACCTATTAATAATGCACAAAGTGTTGGGGAAAGCAGCTGGATTCATTTTGTAACTCCAAAAGAAAAATACAATCAGGCCAACGGAATTGTAGAAAAGACAAAAAACTACAACGGACTTGAACTGGAGTTTGATTTTGACATTACACCAGATGCCGAAGTAGAAGTTATTCTGGACCGAAATTCTGGACACGGTATGAAAGGAAAAGGATATGGATCGCTTTTGTTTAAAATCAATACTTTAGGAAAGTTCAATATGTGGGGAGATTTCCAGGCATATGAGGGAACGTATAACTTTAAATATGGCGGACTTATCGATAAAAAGTTTGCTGTTAAAAAAGGTGGTTCTATTATTTGGGAAGGGAACCCGATGCGTGCTCAGTTGAATTTAGAAGCAGTTTACAAAACGCAAGCCAATCCGGCAGTACTTTTAGATAATACTTCTTCGTTCAATAAAAAAGTACCTGTGGAAGTAGTGATTGGATTAAGAGGGGATTTAGCAAGCCCAGAGCCTAATTTCGATATTCAGTTTCCATCCGTAAGTAACGTTTTAAAATCAGAAATACAATATAAATTAGACGATAAGGATATTCGTCAGACACAAGCTTTGTATTTACTGTCGACAGGTTCGTTTATGAGTACAGACGGATTTAGTCAGGGCGATTTTTCAGGAACATTAACAGAAACTGCATCAAGTTTGCTTGGAGGAATTATCAAATCAGACAATGATAAAGTAAATATCGATTTAAATTATATTGCAGCAGATCGAAGAATGGGACAGGAAGTAGATGGTCAGTTTGTGGCTAATATTTCGTCTCAGGTTAATGAACGAATTACGATTAATGGAAAGCTTGGAGTTCCTGTTGGTGGTGTAAACGAATCGGCTATTGTGGGAGATATTGAAATTTTATACCGAGTAAATGAAGATGGTACAATGAACCTCCGATTATTCAATAAAGAAAATGATATCAATTATATAGGACAAGGAATTGGTTATACACAAGGTGTCGGTATTTCGTATGAAGTAGATTTTGATACTTTTAGTGAATTGGTAAACAAACTGTTTAAGGCTAATAAAATAGAAAGAGCATCAAAAACGTCTGATGATCTTCAAGATTCTTATTTGAATCCTGATTATATGAACTTCACGAGCAAAAAAGAATCGGAGAAAAACAAAAAGAAAGCCAAGGAAGAAGAAGCAAAAAAGAAAAAGGAGGAAGAAAAGAAGAAAAAAGAACAGCAACAGCAAACTCCAACCAATAATAATCAAGGACTGATTCCGGACAATGATTATTAACACTTTGTTAAAAATAAGCATTTATAAAACCATTATTCTCATAATGGTTTTTTTTGTGCTAAATTTAGCGACTCTAATAGAATTTTTCGTGTGAGAGAGAAATTCCGATTTTTATAACACTTCATTTGGGTATTGTTAATTTTGATGATTTAATTAAAAAAATAGCGTTTTATTATTTTTAATGAAATTTTTCCCTTGAAAAAACTTATTAACGAAAACGTTTGAATTTAACAGATTTTATTAATTTATGATAATCACAACCCGAAAAGTGATGAATGTTTGCTAATTTTACACTTTAATACTTAAATAATGCCAAAAACAATAAAAAAAGTAGGTGTTCTTACCTCAGGAGGAGATTCACCTGGAATGAATGCTGCAATTAGATCAGTTGTTCGAACTTGCGCATATCACAATATAGAATGCATCGGAATTTATAGAGGGTATCAAGGAATGATTGAAGGCGACTTCAAAGAGATGGGACCTCGTAGTGTAAATAATATTGTAAACAAAGGTGGAACGATCTTAAAATCGGCTCGTTCAGTTGAGTTTAGAACCCCTGAAGGTAGAAAAAAGGCACACGAAAACCTTGTTAAAGCAGGTGTTGATGCTTTGGTTGTTATTGGAGGAGATGGAAGTTTTACCGGAGGATTAATTTTTAATTCAGAGTTTGATTTCCCAGTTATGGGAATTCCTGGTACAATTGATAATGATATTTATGGTACAAGTTTTACTTTAGGGTATGATACTGCTTTAAATACTGTTGTAGACTGTATCGATAAAATTAGAGATACGGCAAGTTCTCACAACCGTCTGTTTTTTGTAGAGGTTATGGGTAGAGATGCTGGTCATATTGCTCTTAACGCAGGTATTGGAGCTGGAGCAGAAGAAATTCTTATTCCTGAAGAAGATTTAGGTTTAGATCGTCTGTTAGATTCGCTTCAAAAAAGTAAAGCTTCAGGAAAATCTTCAAGTATTGTGGTAATCGCTGAAGGAGATAAAATTGGTAAAAATGTATTCGAATTAAAAGATTATGTTGAAGCTAATTTACCTGAGTATGATGTACGTGTTTCTGTATTAGGACACATGCAGCGTGGTGGTTCTCCATCTTGTTTTGACCGTGTTTTGGCAAGCCGTTTAGGAGTAAAAGCTGTTGAATCTTTAATTGAAGGAAAATCAAATTATATGGTTGGTCTTCGTGAAGATAAAGTGATTTTAACGCCACTTGAGCAAGCTATTAAAGGAAAATCAGAAATTGATAGAGAATTATTAAGAGTGTCTGACATCATGTCAACATAATCAATATAAAGTTTAAAAAAGAAGAGAAGTTTATTGTGAGGAAATTAGACTTTGAAGTAGTGTAATAAAAACAAAAGCAAAAATTTAGTAAAATGTCAAAAGTAAAATTAGGAATAAACGGATTTGGACGTATCGGAAGAATCGTTTTTAGAGAGTCTTTCAACAGAGATAACGTAGAAGTTGTTGCAATCAATGACTTATTAGATGCAGATCACTTAGCTTATTTATTAAAATATGATTCAGTTCACGGTCGTTTCGATGGAACTGTAGAAGTTAAAGAAGGAAAACTTTATGTAAACGGAAGAAACATCCGTATCACTGCAGAAAGAAATCCAGCTGACTTAAAATGGAACGAAGTTGATGTAGATGTTGTTGCTGAATGTACTGGTATCTTCACAACTATCGAAACTGCAAGCGAGCACTTAAAAGGTGGTGCTAAGAAAGTTATCATTTCTGCTCCTTCTGCTGATGCTCCAATGTTTGTAATGGGAGTAAACCACGAAACTGCAAAAGCTTCTGATTTAGTTGTTTCTAACGCTTCTTGTACTACAAACTGTTTAGCTCCTTTAGCTAAAGTAATCAACGATAACTTTGGAATTGTTGAAGGTTTAATGACAACTGTTCATGCTACAACTTCAACTCAAATGACAGCTGACGGACCTTCTAGAAAAGACTGGAGAGGTGGACGTGCTGCTGCAATCAACATCATTCCTTCTTCAACAGGTGCTGCTAAAGCGGTTGGAAAAGTTATTCCAGAATTAAATGGAAAATTAACAGGTATGGCTTTCCGTGTACCTACTGCTGACGTTTCTACAGTAGATTTAACGGTAAAAGTTGCTAAAGAAACTTCATACGAAGAAATTATGGCAGTTTTGAAAAAAGCTTCTGAAAATGAATTAAAAGGTATCTTAGGATACACTGAAGATGCAGTTGTATCTCAGGATTTTATCTCAGATAAAAGAACTTCTATCATCGATGCTGGTGCAGGAATTGGATTAAATTCAACTTTCTTCAAATTAGTTTCTTGGTATGATAATGAGTACGGATACTCAAGCAAATTGATCGATTTATCTGTACATATTGCAGGTTTAAAATAATAATATATATTTTTGCAAAATCCCGTTATGATGAGTAACGGGATTTTCTTATTTTGTTACCTCTATAATTAATGTAAAAAGTACACTTTTAAATTAGAAATAGAGAAACCTAATCCCAAAAACTAAACAAATGAAATTAATAGTTGACAGTGGATCTACTAAAGCCGATTGGATTGCAATAGATGATAATGGAAAAGTATTATTCACAACACAAACTTTAGGATTAAATCCTGAAATTCTAGACGAGCCAGAAATCATTGAAAGATTGAATGACCGTTTCGATATTTTACAAAACAAAAAAAATGCTACACATTTATTCTTTTACGGCGCCGGTTGTGGTACTGATAGAATGAAAGAGTGGTTGAAAAGAATTTTTCAAGAGTATTTTTCTAACGCGATTGTAGACGTTCAAGAAGATACTTATGCTGCGGTTTATGCAACAACTCCAAAAGGGCAGGAAGCTATAGTTTCTATTTTAGGAACTGGTTCTAACTGCAGTTACTTTGATGGAAAAGTGTTACATCAAAAAGTACAATCATTAGGTTATATTGTAATGGATGATTGTAGTGGAAATGTTTTTGGAAAAGAACTAATTAGAAAATACTATTTTAATAAAATGCCTAAAGAATTGGCTGTTGAGCTTGAAAAAGAGTACGACGTTGATCCAGATTTTATTAAAAACAAATTATATAAAGAAGCTAACCCAAATGCTTATTTGGCTACTTATGCTAAGTTTTTAATTAAGCATAAAGACACTGAGTTCTGTAGAAAAATCATTTTCAAGGGAATGAAATCTTTTGTTAAGAATTACATCAAGCAATTCGATAATTGCAAAGAAGTTCCAGTACATTTTGTTGGTTCAATTGCATTTTATTTGAAAGATGAATTACAAGAGACATTTAATAAATATGAACTTCAATTAGGGAATGTTTTAAGAAGACCTATTGATGGATTAATTGCTTACCATGTCGCTAATCAATAGTTCTGGTTTTATGGAAATTGCCATTATTGCTCATGATGGAAAAAAAGCAGATTTAATTGATTTCTTAATCAAAAATGAAACTGTTTTGCACAATGAAAAAATAAGGCTGATTGGTACTGGAACTACTGGAGGAAAAGCTGAAGCAGCGGGTTTTAAAACTCAAAGAATGCTTTCTGGACCTCTTGGAGGTGATGCGCAAATTGCAGGTAGAGTTGCGGAAGGAATTACACAGATGGTTTTCTTTTTTAAAGATCCTCTGTCTAGTCACCCGCACGAAGCAGATATTAATATGTTGATTCGTGTTTGCGATGTGCATAATGTGCCGCTGGCAACCAATGAAGCAACGGCACAATTATTATTAGATGCTATTGCACAGCAATTATAGAAATCTCAACATTTACATTTTTTGGCAAACAAGCCACTTGAACCGTTTCACGAGCTGGAGCGGTTTTTTCGTTAAAATAAGATCCGTAAACCGTGTTTATGGCGCCAAAGTTATTCATGTCCATAATGAAAATAGTTGACTTCACAACGTTTTCAAAAGTCATTCCTGCTGCTTCAAGAATCGCAGCGATGTTTTTCATAACTTGGTCGGTTTCGTCATTGATGTTGTCTGTAATCAATTCTCCTGACTCAGGATTGATTGCAATTTGTCCAGAAGCATAAAGTGTATTTCCAGATAAAACAGCTTGGTTATAAGGTCCGATTGGAGCCGGAGCTTTGTCGGTAAAAATGATTTTTTTCATAATGAAAGTATTTGATTCGAAAGTAGTTTATCGATTAGATACGCTTCGTTTGTTCCATTTAATGTCACTAAGCATACCAGATTTAATTCCAATAAAGAAATTCCAGTTAGAGTTTGTTCCCAGCGGTTGCCAGTTAAATGCCATTCTCCAGCTTAATAAATCTCGCTCAAAACGGAACTGAGTAAAAGTAACTCCTTTTTGTACAAAATCATAACCAGTAGAAACACCACCTTTCCATTTTGGAGTGATGTCTGTGTTGATAGAAATCATAAGCGAGTTTCCAGAAATTTGGTTTTGCCTTGTTGTGTTAGAATAGGTTAACGAATAGGCTAAGGTCATGTCCCATGGAATTTTCGAATTAAAGAATTCGGTAATTACATCTTCCTTTTCAGGTTCGTTGGCAAATTGGCTGTTTCTGCTGTCGTTTAAATCAGTATTCGTTCCAAACAAGTCATCGTTTCGACCTCCATTCCGCTGGCTCTGTGTGTTTTTTTCTTTTCCAGTTCCTTTGTTTGAGAAAGAGTAGTTAACCGTAACGTTTGCACTGGTTAATCTGAATAAACTTCCTCCATTGTCAATATTAAAAGTGCTAATTCTGTTGTTACCACTATCAAGAGCATAAGGATCTAATGTGGCACCAAAGTTCATGTTCATTTTATTGTCAAAAAACTGTGTTCCTCCACTTACTAAGACAGGTTGCCATGCAAGAGTTGTTCTTCCGTCAGCATTAAAATTATAACTGGTACTAAAGTTTAAATTGTTTAGTAGCATTATTTTTTTAGGTTCTGTTTTGGTGCTGTCTCTGTCTCTCACTTTAGCTTCAAAAGTATTGCTTAAAGCAAAGCCAACAATGTTGGAGTTCTCTTTTCCTGGTGCTCCAAAAAGACCGTTTTCAAATCGAGTATATTGAGAAGTGATTGTTCCTGAAGCATCGACTGAATAACTGTCGTAATAACGCTCAAAACTTGGTGTGTAGGCATACGTTATACTTGGACGCATTACGTGTCTTATCGATTGAATTCTTTTGTCTTCACCAAAATTAAATGTACCATAAATTGTAGTTCCTAAATTAGTGCTAAAGTTGTAAGTTCTAAAAGAATCAAATCCGTTTACACTTTTGTCTTCTGCTTTTCCAGTACTAGGGTCATAGCTTTTGTTGATGGTCTTATTTACCCAAGTTTCCTGGTAAGTTGTTGAAGCTCCCGCACTAAAATATTTGAAAATTTTAAAGTTGGTACTAAGCGGAATTGTATGTTGCATTCCCAATTGAGCATCCTTAAACATCTGTGGTTTAAAAAATAGGGAATCACTTGTTTTAAAATAGTTTTTACCACTCACATTGTACTGTAAGTTGATGTTTTTGATGAATCCTTTTTTTACACCGTTTTTTCCAACAAAAGGATATACACGGTCAATACTTCCCTGAAAGGATGGAAGAGTCATAATAATCTCTTCTGTCTGCGTATTTTGGCTATGAGTTGCTGTTAATGCAATACGTGATCCTGGAATTGTATTGAAAGTTTTATTGTAGTTGATAGATGAGCTTAAAGTATTGTTCAAATTCGATCCAATATTGGCTTGGTTAATCGATTGTTTAAAGTATTTACTACTACCCATGTTAACCGACGCAGAAAAGCTTGAATTCGGATTTGATTTTGTGTCTTTAGAATGTGACCACTGAATGTTGTAAATACCCTGTTTAGTGTAATCTGGATAACCACGTTCGCTACTGATTAGGTTTTCAAAACGAATGTTTACGTTTCCTCGATATTTATATCTCGTAGCATAAGCCGATTCAAATCGCATGGCGTAACTTCCGTTAGTGTAATAATCTCCTAATACGGTTAAATCGTAATTGTCACTGAGGGCAAAGTAGTAACCTCCATTTTGAAGAGAGAAACCTCTTGTATTAGAGTCATTGTAACTTGGAATAATAATCCCCGAAACACTTTTTTCCTGACTCATTGGGAAATAAGCAAAAGGAAGTGCAAGTGGAGTAGGTACGTCTGCAATTACCATATTAGTTAAACCAGTAATTACTTTTTTCCCTGGAATAAATTTAACTTTACTAGTTTGGAAATAATATTCAGGATGGTCAACATCTGTTGAAGTTGTAAATCTTGCGCCTTTCAAGAAATAAACAGAATCGTTTTCTTTTTTAGTTATAGCAGCCTTGATTTTAAATTCGCCTTGTTCTGTTCTTGAATTATAAATTAAAGCCTTTTTTGTTTTGAAATTAAAACGAATGGAGTCGGGCTGTACCTCACTAGCTCCTTGTTTGAAGTTTGGATATTGAGTTAATACGCCAGTAGAATCTTTAATTCTTCCTGCGTAAACTTCATCTTTTTCATAATTAAGTACAATTATACCCGATTTTAATTCAACATCTTTATAGTATAATTCGGCTTCGTTATATAAAGTAATCAGTTTTCTTTTCTGATCAATTTTAGCATAATCTTTTGCTACATACCTAACTTTTCCATCTAGAAAAGTCTTTTTAGTTTTAACGGTATCCAGCTTTATAGTATCGGTAATTGCAGGAGCTTCTTTATCTGTTTGTTTTACAGCAGGTAAAGGCTTTTTTTTGTTTTTTATTTCTTGCGAATATAAATTTCCACAACCTATAGTTAGGAAAAATGATATTAAAACGATATTAAATAAGTTTGTATGCAAAGGTTTAAATGCTATTTTTGTAAAATTATGGCGTGTTTTTTGACATGTCAAACTTACATATAATTTTTTGGCAAAAATAATCAATTCTGAAAATTATAACAGCTGCATTTTATTAAAATTAACTTTTAGATTTATGAATAGAATTAACAAATTTAAGGTAATATTTACTTTATTTCTAATATTCCTGTCTTTTTATGCTCAAAGTCAGTCGAATGTGTTCAAGGTAACTCTTGACGCCGGACATGGAGATCATGACTTTGGAGCAGTTTATAGCGGCAGGATTGAAAAAAATATTGCTTTAGCTATTGTTTTGAAAGTAGGGAAGATTTTAGAACTTAATCCAAATGTTAATGTAATTTATACTCGTAAAACAGATGTTTTTATAGATTTGGTCGAAAGAGCCAATATCGCAAATAGAGCAAATTCAAATATTTTTGTGTCTATTCACTGTAATGCCAATAAAAATACTGCAGCAGATGGAACCGAAACTTATGTAATGGGTTTGAGTAAAGTTGCATCTAACCTTGAAGCTGCGAAAAAAGAGAACTCGGTAATTACATTAGAGAAAGACTATAAACGTAAATACGAAGGTTACGATCCAAATTCTCCAGAATCAATGATAGGAATGACTTTAATGCAAGAAGAATATTTGGATAATAGTATAACACTTGCAACTAAAATCGAAGAAAACTTTGAGAAGCTAGGAAAGAAATTACGTCAAGGAGGTGTAAAACAAGCTCCGTTTATGGTTCTTCACAAAGCCTATATGCCAAGGGTTTTGGTTGAGACAGGTTTTGTTTCAAATCCTACGGAAGGAAATATTTTGAATTCGGAAGAAGGACAAGACGATATTGCAAAAGCAATTGCAGAAGCGATCTTAAGTTATAAAAGAGAATATTTTGGGACAGGAGCGGAAGCTACTGAGAGTCGGCCCGTAAGAGATACTACGCCAGCAAAACCAAAAACGACTACTCCAGTCGCAGTAGCAAAAAGTGCACCTAAAGGAACATTTTTTAAAGTACAGCTTATCGCAAGTATTAAGAAAACGCCTTTGGAACCTAAAAACTTTAAAGGTTTGAAAAATGTGAGTATGTTATTTGAAAACAATATATATAAGTATTTCTACGAAGAAACTTCAAGTTACGAAACAGCGCAAAAATACTTGCAAGAAGCTAAAAGTAAAGGGTATGGCGCAGCATTTTTGGTAGCAACTAGAGATGGAGAAAAAATCAGTATTCAGGACGCGATTAAATAATAAGCCTAAGTTCGAATATTTATATTAATTTTGTACAAACACTTAGAATTTTGAAACTAACAAGAGAAATTAAAACGGCTATATTAGTCATCGTATCGATTTTATTATTTATTTGGGGTTATAGTTTTTTAAAAGGTCGTGATCTTTTTACAAATTATAAAACTTTATATGTTCAGTATGATAATGTTGAAGATTTATCAGCGTCAGCGCCTGTTACACTTAACGGGCTTGCAATTGGTAAAGTAAGTAAAATCACTATAGACGAAGTAACTGGTAAATTACTAGTTGAACTTCAATTAAAAACAGATTTTCCAATTTCTAAAACAAGTACAGCATCTTTGTATTCTCCAAGTTTAATTGGTGGAAAACAAATTAAGATTGTGCCAAATATGGCAGATAAAGATTTGGCTGAAGACGGTCAGACTTTAGTATCTTCTGTTGAACTTGGATTGACAGAATCTTTAGGAGGTAAAATTGAGCCAATTCAGCAGAAATTGGACAAAATGCTTTTAAATATTGATGTTCTGGTGACAGGATTAAACAATACGTTAGACAAGCCAACTCAGGAAAATTTAAAGAAAACAATTGCAGAATTGAGTCAGACAATGGCACAGTTTCACAAAGCTTCGGGTAGTTTAAATTCTATTTTAGATACTAATAAAGGTCAGATTAATGGTGTTGTGACGAACTTTAGTAAAATGTCAAGTAACTTCAATAAAATTTCTGATTCTTTAAACAAAGCTGATTTAGGAAAAACAGTTCGTAATTTAAACCAAGCATTAGCTAAAGTTGATGGTTTAATGGCTAACTTAAATTCTGGAAAAGGTACTGCAGGTAAATTATTAAACGACGATGCGCTTTATAATAATTTAGCAAAAACTTCAAAAGAATTAGAATTGTTGTTACAAGATGTGCGTCTTTATCCAACCCGTTACGTAAACGTTTCTCTTTTCGGAAAGAAAAACAAACCTTACGTGGCACCAACAGAAGAAACAAACTCAACAGATAAAAAATAATTATAAATGAGTTATTTAGATAATATTTTATTCGCCATACTTCTCATAGTAGGTTTCGGTTTTTTTGCAGCGAGCGTAAAAAAAATCATCCGAAATATCAATTTAGGAGTTGATGTTGATCGAAAAGATAATCCTAAAGCTCGTTGGAAAAACATGGCCTTGATTGCTCTTGGGCAATCAAAAATGGTGAGACGCCCTGTTGCTGGAATTCTGCATATTTTTGTGTATGTAGGTTTTATAATTATTAATATTGAATTATTAGAAATCATTATTGATGGACTTTTTGGAACACATCGAATTTTTGCTCCTTATTTGGGCGTTGTGTATGATGTTCTAATTGCTTCATTCGAAATATTAGCGATACTTGTAATTATTGCTGTAGTTACTTTTTGGATTAGAAGAAATGTAATTCGTTTGAAACGTTTTATCAATTCTGATTTAAATGGTTTCCCGAAAAGTGATGCCAATTACATTTTGTATTTTGAAACCGTTTTAATGATTCTGTTTTTATTAATGAATGCATCTGATTTGCATTTACAGAATGTTCCAGGAGGATATTCTCATTTTCATAAAGCGGGAAGTTATCCGATAAGCCAATTTATTGCGCCAATTTTTAATGGTACTTCGAATGAGCTAGTTGCCTTGTTATTTGAAGTTTTTTGGTGGTTGCATATTGCTGGTATTTTAGTTTTTATGAACTATTTATACTTCTCAAAACACTTACATATTCTTTTGGCTTTTCCGAATACTTATTTTGCGAATTTAAAACCAGAAGGACAGTTTGATAATTTAGCTTCTGTTACAAAAGAAGTAAAATTAATGATGGATCCAAATGCAGATCCTTTTGCAGCGGCTCCTGTAGATGAAAATGCTGCTCCAGCTAAATTTGGAGCGAGTGATGTTCAGGATTTAAACTGGGTTCAGTTATTAAATGCTTATACCTGTACAGAGTGTGGTCGTTGTACTTCTTCGTGTCCAGCTAATCAAACAGGGAAAAAATTGTCTCCTCGTAAAATTATGATGGATACCAGAGATCGTTTGACTGAAGTTGGAAAGAATATTGATGCTAATAAAGGTGTTTTTGTTCCAGATAATAAATCACTTTTAAACGATTATATTACTCCAGAAGAATTATGGGCTTGTACGTCATGTAATGCTTGTGTAGAAGAATGTCCTGTAAATATTAGTCCTTTGTCTATTATTATGGATATGCGTCGTTATTTGGTGATGGAACAAAGTGCTGCTCCAATGTCATTAAATGCGATGATGACCAATATTGAGAATAACGGTGCGCCTTGGCAGTACAGTCAACAAGACCGTTTAAATTGGAAAAACGAGAATTAAGATTTATTGTTTAATCGGTTAGTTGTTTAACCGTTTAATCGATTTGAGTAATATTTCGGTTTTTTGGAATTGCCAATTAGTTTTTAACGATTAAACAATTCGACGATTAACCGATTAAACAAGTGAGAGAAATGTCAGAAAGTTTAGTAGTGCCAACAATGGCAGAAATGCTTGCCGAAGGAAAACAACCAGAAGTTTTGTTTTGGGTAGGTTGCGCAGGAAGTTTTGATGATAGAGCAAAAAAAATTACTAAAGCATTTGTGCGAATCTTAAATCGTACGAATGTTTCTTTTGCAGTTTTAGGTACAGAAGAAAGTTGTACCGGAGATCCAGCAAAAAGAGCTGGAAATGAATTTTTGTTTCAAATGCAAGCCATGATGAATATTGAAGTTCTGAATGCTTATGAAGCAAAAAAAATTGTTACAGCTTGTCCACATTGTTTTAATACACTAAAAAATGAATATCCGGAATTAGGAGGTAATTACGAGGTAATTCATCATACAGAATTCTTGAAATCATTAATAGATGATGGAAGATTGACTGTTGAAGGTGGACAATTTAAAGGAAAAAAAATCACTTTTCACGATCCTTGTTATTTAGGAAGAGCCAATAAAGCTTACGAGGCACCAAGAGATTTAATTCAGAAATTAGATGTTGAATTAGTAGAAATGAAACGTTCTAAAGCAAATGGATTATGCTGTGGAGCTGGTGGAGCGCAAATGTTTAAGGATGCTGAGCCTGGTAATAAGGAAGTAAACGTACTTCGAACAGAAGATGCACTTGAAGTAAAACCAGATATTATTGCTGCGGGTTGCCCATTCTGTAATACGATGTTAACAGATGGAATTAAACATGCACATAAAGAAGGAGACGTAAAAGTAATGGATGTTGCGGAGTTAATCGCGAATGCACAAGATTTATAAGTAAAGGTTCTAAGTTTCTAAGGTGCTGAGTTTTTACTTGAAAGCTGAACTTTTGGAAATTTAAAATCTAAAATCTAAAATCAACAATCTAAAATCTAAAATTAAAAATGTATATACCTTTTGAAGATTTACCAGGCGAATCCAGAGTTTGGATTTACCAATCTAACAGAAAGTTTTCTGAGGAAGAGTTTTCTGAAATTGAAACAGACTTGAAAGCTTTTGTTGAACAATGGGCTGCACACGGAACAAGTCTTGAAGCTTCTTATTTATTAAAATACAATCGATTTATAATATTAGCTGTAAATCAAGATGTGCAGGCAGCGACAGGATGTTCAATTGATAGTTCAGTTGAATTTATCCAAAGTTTAGAAAAAAAATATGACGTTGATTTGTTGGATAAAATGAATGTCACTTTTAAACTTGGAGAACATATTGCACACAAACCATTGATTGATTTCAAGAAAATGGTAAAAGATAAAGCAGTAACTGGAAATACCATTGTGTTTAATAATCTGGTTACTAATATTGAAGAATTTAATGATGCTTGGGAAGTTCCTGCTGCGGATAGTTGGCATAGCAGATTTTTCTAAGATTTTTCTAAAATTATAAGCAAAGGCATGAAATTTATATTTCATGCCTTTTTTTGTTTTTGGTAGGATTTACAATGTTAAATCCGTATCATTGTTTTGGAATTATAATAGTTTAACTTAAAATTTATGAAAGAAGAAATTAAGAGTGTTGCAAGTATTTCGGCAAAATCAAGTTTAAAATGGCTTGTTGTGATGATAAGTGGAAACTTATTTACTATGATCATTTTTTTAATTATTCTTTTTCAAAATGGAAGTCTTGCAGGTGGAGGGCACGGTAATGCTTATGCTTTTATTATGGGCTTACTTTTGAATAATCTCTGCGGATTTATTTTGTTTGTTGGAGCTCCAATTTTTGCCTTTTTATATTTTTTAATTGCTAACAAAGCGGCTATTCAACAAATGATTTATTTGACTTGGAAGAATAAAACTTTTGCTGGTTATGTCAATTCTTATGTTGTGCTTTTAGTAGATAAAATTACGGCTTCAAATAATATGACAAGTAAAATTTCTAATGGAGCTATGCTTAGATTACAGCTTTTAGAAGCCAATAAGAATGATAAAGAAAGTTCTAAAATTAAGAAGAAGGTTATTAATTACATATTTAAAAAGGTAAGACTTGATGATGTAGATTTTTCTAATAAAGATTTAAAGTTGTCTGAAGTTGTTTCGATGAAAATCAATCAGTTTATTTCTGAGGCTGTAGAACCTTCTTTATTGTTTTTCTGGTTGTTGTTATTACTACAAATTGTATTGTTTATAGGCGCTCAGTTTTAAAACGTGATCTGAAAAACAAAAGATCTTTTTTAGCCCCGATGGGAGCGGTATCCTTTTTCTGGCTTCTTTAGACGGAAAAAGATATAGCAGACAGCGGGACTGGTCGTTCTTTTTATTCGAAATTGTACTGCTTCTAAAATATTTATTAACTAGAATTAATCTAATTTTGTCAAAAATCTAACAATTTAAAAGCTTATTTAAATGTGATTTTTGAGTATTTTCGTAGAATTAAATTTAATCCATGAGAATAGCAATTGTTTGTTATCCTACTTTTGGAGGTAGTGGTGTAGTAGCCACCGAGTTAGGTCTCGAACTAGCCAGAAGAGGACACGAAATACATTTTATTACATACAGTCAGCCGGTTAGACTGGCTCTTTTAAATCCGAATGTTCATTATCACGAAGTTAATGTTCCGGAATATCCATTGTTTCACTATCAGCCTTACGAGTTAGCTTTGTCGAGTAAATTAGTCGATATGGTTAAATTGTATAAAATTGAGCTTTTACACGTGCATTATGCTATACCACATGCTTATGCAGGATATATGGCAAAACAAATGCTGAAAAACGAAGGTATTAATCTACCAATGATTACAACACTTCACGGTACGGATATTACTTTAGTAGGGAATCATCCTTTTTATAAACCCGCTGTGACTTTTAGTATCAATAAATCTGATTACGTTACTTCGGTTTCGCAAAGTTTGAAAGATGATACTTTGAAATTGTTTAAAATCAAGAATAAAATTAAGGTGATTCCTAATTTTATTGAACTTGATAAAGTGAAAAAAGATCCTTCGGCGCCTTGTCACAGATATGTAATGGCAAATGAAAATGAGCGCATCATTACACATATCAGTAACTTTAGAAAAGTAAAACGTATTCCGGATATTATTAAGATTTTCTATAATGTTCAGAAAGAAATTCCAGCCAAATTAATGATGGTTGGAGATGGCCCTGAAAAAGAGAAAGCAGAAATTTTATGCCAAGAATTAGGAATTTTAGATAAAGTAATTTTCTTTGGAAACAGCCACGAAATAGATAAAATCTTATGTATGACCGATTTGTTTTTACTTCCATCTGAAACAGAAAGTTTTGGTTTAGCGGCTTTAGAAGCAATGGCTCTTGGTGTTCCTGTAATTTCTAGTAACTCTGGTGGTCTTCCTGAAGTGAATTTTGATGGTTTTTCTGGGTATTTAAGCGATGTTGGAAATGTTGAAGAAATGGCTCAAAATGCTTTGAAAATATTAAAAGATGATACGATATTAAATCAGTTTAAGGCGAATGCT
>NZ_DASWYK010000250.1:0-13815 GCF_036405015.1 Flavobacterium sp.
TATTGATTATTTTTGAAACTATAAGTAAATAATTTCAAGAAATAAAAATGATGAGTAAAAAAAGACTTTTAACTTTAACTCTGCCCTTAACACTTATCTTATTTGTACTCTTTACAAAATGGTGGATTGTTGATCTTATTGACGGACCGGACTATGTTATGTACGGATTTCCATTAATTTATAAAGCACCTGCATTTCACACTTCTCTAGCAGAACAATTTTTTATAGTAGAATTCTTTATTGATTTTATTATCTATTTTTTAATGGTCTTTACGCTATTATTTTTGATAGATAAACTTGGCTTCAAAATAAAATTAAATAAAAAACTACTTATTATCATTTATACAATAGCAACAGTATTATTTGGAATCGAAGTATTATTGGCAACAGTTCTTGAAACCAGTTTTTCTGTCAAACGAGATTTTGATATAGAGATAAAACAAACCGGATTTAAATTTTATTTCTCTAATAAAGAAAGAGATATTTACAATCAGTTGCATCAATAAACTAAAACTTAACTATCATCATTCCATATTAAGTTAACAATTTCAAAAAAATCGCTTCATCTCTAGCAAACTCAAATAATTTATTAGACCTTTGCACACTTTTTTTCGTGAATACCACAAAAGGCTAAAGTTTTAGAAATGAAGAAGAAAATAGAAATATTAGCTCCGGCAAGAGATTTAATCGGCGGAATGGCAGCTATTAACAGCGGTGCAGATGCAGTATATATTGGTGCGCCACAATTTGGAGCACGTTCTAATGCCAACAATTCAATTGAAGATGTTGCGGCATTAGTAAAATATGCGCACTTATTTAACGCTCAGGTTTTTGTGGTAATGAATACCATTTTATACGACAACGAATTAGAAACGTGTCGTGCCATGATTTGGGAATTATACGATATTGGTGTAGATGCCTTGATTATTCAAGATATGGCGATTATGGAAATGGACTTGCCTCCTATCGTACTTCACGCCAGCACACAAGCCAATAACCGCGACGCAGATAAAATAAAATTCTTGAAAGATGCCGGAATTAAACGTGTGGTTTTAGCACGTGAATTAAACTTGCATCAAATTAAAACCATCTACGATCATGCTGATGTTGAACTAGAATTCTTCGTAACTGGAGCATTATGTGTTTCATTTAGTGGAAACTGCTATATGAGTGTGGCAAACGGAGAACGTAGTGCAAACCGTGGTTCTTGCGCTCAAAACTGTCGTTTACCATATAACTTAATCGACGGAAACGGAGATACTTTAATTAGAAACAGTCACTTGCTTTCGATTAAAGATTTAGACGTTTCAGATCAAATTCCGAATTTGATCGAAGCCGGAATTGTTTCGTTCAAAATCGAAGGCCGTCTTAAAGATGTGGCTTACGTTAAAAACAACGTTTCTTATTTACGTCAAAAATTAGACAGTTATTTAGAAGGAAGCGACAAATACATCAAAGCTTCTTCTGGAAAATGTACTTACACTTTCGATTCTACTTTAAGCAGAACGTTCAACCGTGGTTATACCGATTATTTCGTAAACGAAAGACACGCCAGTATTGGTTCTTGGGAAAGTCCAAAATCAAAAGGGCAATATATCGGTAAATTGATCCGAACTATCGGAGACGCTTACGAAATCGAAAACGGTGAATTACTAAACAACGGTGATGGACTTTGTTTCATCAACGAAAACAACGAAGCCGACGGAATCTACGTAAACAAAGCCGAAAACGGAAAAGTGTATCCAAACGTTCTAAAAGAAATCAAAGACGGAACTTTTATTTACCGTAACAACGATACCGCTTTCATCAAAATTGTTGAAAGAGAAGACAGTGCCATCCGTAAAATCGGAACGACTTTATTGCTTACCGAAAACGAAAATGGTTTCGAGTTAATCGCAACCGACGAAGACGGAAACGTAAGCACAGTAAAATTAGAGCATGCAAAAGAGCCGACAAAAACTGGTGAATCAATCGAAGAAAACATTAAAGTTCAATTGGCAAAAACAGGTTTTACACCTTACAGCGCTGATGAAATTAATGTAATGTTCTCTCAAAACTGGTTCCTTCCTATTTCAAAAATCAACGAAATGAGAAGAAATGTTTTCGAACAATTATCAGAAATTCGTTTGGCAAATTACAAACGTGAAGAACACCAGTTGGTAAAAACGTCACATCCTTATCCAGAAACTAAACTGGATTTCATGTACAACGTTTCGAACAAAACAGCCCGTAAATTCTACGAACGTCATGGTGTTACCGAAATCGAAAAAGCATTCGAATTACAATGGGATCCAGGAAAATCTCGTGTAATGACAACCAAATATTGCATCAAATACGAGTTGAAAAAATGTCCAATTCACCAAAAAGATATCGTTGGTGTGAAGGTCAAAGAACCTTTGGTTTTAAAACAGGGCGAGTTAGAATACAAACTAAAATTCAACTGTAAACCCTGCGAAATGGAAATCTGGGAAAAAGATGCTGAATTTGAGATTGAAGAAGATCAATATCATTAATTTTTTACTGCTAAGGTTTTTACCGCAAAGACACAAAGTAATACGCAAAGTTCGCAAAGATTTTTAAATTAATCTTTGCGAACTTTTTATTTTACTTAAAAGCAAAACTTAGCGCTCTTTGCGTAATTCTTTGCGAGCTTTGCGTTTAAATTAATCTGCAAAATCAACAAACAAACTTTGCGGTTAAAAGAAGCTTTTTCTTTACTTTTACTACTCAACAATACACTACTCCAAAATGAAAATATTACTCCTAGGTTCAGGCGAATTAGGCAAAGAATTTGTCATAGCTGCACAACGAATCGGACAAACCATAATCGCAGTTGACAGTTATGAAAATGCACCAGCTATGCAAGTTGCACACGGTTTTGAAGTCATCAATATGCTTGATGGCGAAGCACTTGATCGAATCGTAGCCAAACACAAACCAGACTTCATCGTTCCTGAAATAGAAGCCATTCGCACCGAACGTTTTTATGATTACGAAAAACAAGGAATTACCGTTGTTCCTTCTGCGAAAGCGGCCAACTTTACCATGAATCGTAAAGCAATCCGCGATTTAGCAGCAAAAGAACTCGGATTACGAACGGCAAAATACCAATATGCAACATCAGCAGAAGAACTTCAAAAAGCAGTTCAGGAAGTCGGAATTCCGTGTGTGGTAAAACCATTAATGTCTTCTTCAGGAAAAGGACAATCGACAATCAAAACCGAAAGTGATATTGAAAAAGCTTGGCAATACGCTGTTGCAGGTTCACGTGGCGATGTTATTGAAGTGATTGTAGAAGCTTTTGTAGATTTCCATTCAGAAATTACGATTTTAACGATTACACAAAACGGCAATCCAACTTTATTCTGTTCGCCAATTGGCCACAGACAAGAAAGAGGCGATTATCAGGAAAGCTGGCAACCAGCTTTGGTTTCAGAAAAAGATTTATACGAAGCTCAAGATATGGCCGAAAAAATCACCGAAGCACTTGGCGGTGCTGGACTTTTTGGTGTTGAATTTTTCCTAACGAACGAAGGCGTTTATTTCTCTGAACTTTCTCCGCGTCCGCACGATACCGGAATGGTAACTTTAGCAGGAACACAAAATTTCAACGAATTCGAATTGCATTTAAGAGCGATTTTAAGTCTTCCTATTTTCGAAATTACTTTAGAAAAAGCTGGAGCAAGCGCTGTAATTTTAGCATCCGAAGATTCTACAAACCCAACTTTTACCGGAATTGAAAAAGTAGCTGCTTTACCAAAAACCGATTTCAGAATCTTCGGAAAACCAACTTCAAGACCTTACAGAAGAATGGGCGTTGTCTTAAGTCACGATACACTTTCTACACCAATAAATGAAGTAACAGAACGCGCTAAAGAAACTGCGAAATTAATAACTGTAAATTCTTAACTATGAAAAATATACTATTAGCGACTTTCCTTTTTATTGGAATCGCTGTACAAGCACAAAGCAAAAAGAAATTTGACAAACCAACAGTTGTAGAAGCTTCTTGTGGAGAATGCCAATTCGGAATGAAAGGCAAAAGCTGTGATTTAGCTGTCCGCATCGACGGAAAAAGCTATTTTGTGGACGGAACAACGATTCACGATCACGGAGATGCTCATTCAGAAAAAGGTTTTTGCAATGCAATCAGCAAAGCTTTAGTTACGGGAGAAATCGTAAACAACAGATTCAAAGCAACTTCATTTACTTTAATTGACGATAAAAAATAATGGCATTAATTCTTGAAAACATTGCCAAACACGTTTCTCTTACTCCAGAAGAACAGGCGCTTTTTTTATCTAAATTAGAAACCAACACATACAAAGCCAAAACGCTTTTATTGAATGCTGGCGAAGTTTGCAAACATTCATACTTCGTAAATTCTGGAATTTTAAGAAGTTTCAACATCAACGATAATATTGTTGAACACGTACTTTCATTTGCTTGCGAAGGCTGGTGGATGAGCGATATGTACAGTTTTTTTTCGCAGAAACCAGGACAACTTTTTATTGAAGTTTTAGAAGAAGCCGAAGTAGTTTCATTATCCAAAGAAAATCAGGAACAATTGTATCTTGAAATTCCGAAATTGGAACGTTTTTTCAGAATTTTAATTGAGAATTCATTAGTTGCGAATCAACAAAGATTAATGGATAACTTAAGCTTACCGGCAGAAGAGCGTTTTGAAAAGTTCACTAAAAAATATGGAACATTAGTTCATAAAGTTCCTCAAAAACAAATCGCTTCTTTCATTGGTGTTACACCTGAATTTTTCAGCAAAATGAAAGCTCGCCTTTTAAAGAAATAAAGTTTTCCGCCACGAATTCACGAATTATTTTTCTACAATCTTTGAAAATAAAAATTCGTGAATTCGTGGCGGAAAAAAAAAATTAAAATTGCTCAACCTCCGTAGAATGTTTCATTGCAGTTATTGAAGATCTTCCTATCATAACTGTGTTTTGAACGGCATCGAAATAAGAAGTCCCAACAAAAGCCTGATGTTTTACCGCTCTAAATCCGTTTTTTTGGAGAGCGAATTCTCTTTCCTGCAATTCAGAATATCCTGCCATGCCGCGTTCTTTATAGGCTTTAGACAATTCAAACATACTCGTGTTCAAAGCGTGAAATCCTGCCAAGGTGATGAATTGGAAACTATATCCCATTGCTGCCAAATCTTCTCTAAAAGTTTCCATTTCGGCAACTGATAATTTTGCAGCCCAATTGAAAGAAGGAGAACAATTGTATGCCAACATTTTATCAGGAAATTCTTTTTTCATTGCTTTTGCAAATTTTCTCGCATAATCTAAATCGGGATTACTGGTTTCCATCCAAATCAAATCGGCGTATGGAGCATAGCTCAAACCTCTTGCAATTCCTTGGTCGATTCCGTTATTTACATATAAGAAACCTTCAGCCGTTTTTTCTCCAGTTAGGAATTTACGATCTCTTGGATCTGCGTCACTTGTCAGCAAATTAGCAGCATCAGCATCTGTTCGGGCAACGATTAAAGTTGGAACTCCCATAACATCTGAAGCCAATCTTGCTGCAATCAATTTATTAATCGCTTCTTGTGTTGGAACCAAAACTTTTCCGCCTAAGTGTCCGCATTTTTTAGCAGAACTTAATTGATCTTCAAAATGAACTCCAGAAGCTCCTGCTTCAATCATAGATTTCATTAATTCGAAAGCATTTAAGTTTCCTCCAAAACCTGCTTCGGCATCAGCAACGATCGGAACCAAATAATCTTTTCTATCTTCAATTTTATTTACAGTCTGAATCTGATCGGCACGCAATAAAGCATTATTGATCTTTTTTACCACCATCGGAACACTGTTTACAGGATACAGCGATTGGTCTGGATACATTTCGCCCGCCAGATTCGCGTCAGCAGCAACCTGCCATCCGCTCAAATAAATTGCTTCTAAACCGGCATCCACTTCCTGAATCGCCTGATTTCCTGTTAAAGCCCCCAAACCCGCTACATAATCCTGACTTTTTAACTTTCTCCATAATTTCTCTGCACCCATTTTTGCAATAGAATGCTCAATTTTATACGATCCCTGAAGCGTCACTACTTCACTCGCAGTGTAAGGACGCTCTACTCCTTTCCATCTCGGGTTCGTAATCCAATCGTTAATCAATTCCTGAATTCTGTCTTCTGTTGTTTTCATAAATAGTATAGTTAAGTGTGGTTAGTGAGTATTCTGTAAAAAAATTAAAAATTGAGAATTAAAAATTAAAACCTTGTGTCCTAATCTGCCTTAGAAAATATTTTTAATTTTTAATTCCCAATTTTTAATTACTATAGGTATTTGTAACACGGAATCGTTAAGAAATCAACGAAATCTGCATTTACAACTAGTCTTTCCAAAACTTTTTCGGCTAATGGAAATTGCTGTTCTTCGTGTTTTTCTTCGCCTAATTCCGTTTTGATTTTTTGGAATTCATCCAAAGCCAATTCATGATAATATGTCAAGTCTAATTTTCGTCCATTATCCAAAATCACTTTGTTTTGAAGCCATTGCCACAATTGCGATCTTGAAATTTCGGCTGTAGCTGCATCTTCCATTAAATTATGCAACGCTGCTGCGCCTTGTCCGTTTAGCCATGAAGCCAGATACAGAACTGCAACATTGATGTTTTTTCGAACACCATTCTCTGTAATCAATCCAATTGGTGGTTCAATTAAATCTTCTTCCGTTATTTTGCGGTTTTCTCTTTTAATATGAATCTGATTCGGACTTGGCATTCCTTCATCAAAAACGGCTTTTGCTAACGGAACCAAATCTGGATGCGCCACCCAAGTTCCATCGTGACCGTTTCGAACTTCGCGTTCTTTATCAGTTTTCACTTTCGCGAAAGCGATTGTATTGGCTTCATCATTATTCCGAATCGGAATTTGCGCTGCCATTCCGCCAATTGCATGAATCCCACGTTTATGACATCTTTGAATTACCAAATTCGAATACGCATTCATGAAAGGCGAAATCATATTTACCTGATCGCGATCTGGAACAATAAATTTTGGATTCTTTCTAAACTTTTTAATGTAAGAGAAAATATAATCCCAACGCCCGCAGTTCAAGCCAACGATATGTTCTTTCAATTCGTAAATGATTTCATCCAACTGAAAACTTGCTGTAATAGTTTCAATTAAAACCGTCACTTTTATCGTTCCTCTTTTCAGTTTCAAATAATCTTCGGTAAAATCAATTACGCTGTTCCACCATCTTGCTTCCAGATAATGTTCTAATTTCGGAATGTAGAAATATGGTCCAGAATTGTTTTCTAAAAGCCTTTTATGATTGTGAAAAACATACAAACCAAAATCTACCAGCGATCCCGAAACTTCATTTCCTTCAATCAAAACATGTTTTTCAGAAAGATGCAAACCTCTTGGACGCACGATAAGTGCTGCGATTTTTTGATTTAAATGATACGATTTCTGTTTTACCAAATCGGTATACGTAATGGTTTTGTTCACCGCATCGATTAAATTCGTTTGTCCATCCATTAGGTTTTTCCAAGTTGGCGAAGTGCTGTCTTCAAAATCGGCCATGAAAGTTTTGGCACCCGAATTCAAAGCGTTGATAATCATTTTACGGTCAACTGGTCCGGTAATTTCTACTCTTCTATCTAATAAATCTTTCGGAATTTCTCCAGCTGTCCAATTGCCTTCTCTGACGCTTTTTGTTTCTGGAGTAAAAACCGGCATGACGCCCTGATCAAAAGCAACTTGTTTTTGCTTTCTTTGCAAAAGCAGTAATTTTCTTTGCGATTCGAATTTTTTATGCAATTCGGTAATAAACGCAGTCGCTTCTTCGGTCCAGATTTTTGGATAAGCAAGCTTTTTGTCGGCTAGGAATTCTATAGCCATTTCAGTAATCTCTAATTGGTTTTTCATAGCTGCAGATTTTAATTTCATTTTGATTAAAAAGTTTTTCTTCTCAATCCTTTTTTTATTTTATCAAAACCAATAAATCATAACTAACTCATAATTAATCCGTTTCGACAGTACAATGTTATAAAAAAGTTTTTTACAAAACAAGCGAACGTTCGCTAAATTTAAAAAATATTTATTTTGCGATTGTTTTTAGAATTTCTATATTTGACATTATGGATATCGAAAAAGACTATATAAAGCTGATTTTTGGGCTAAAACTGAAGCAAGTTCGCACACAAAAGAACTTGTCACTTTTTGGTTTAGCCAAACTGACTAATCTTTCAAAATCGTATTTGAACGAGATTGAAAAGGGGAAAAAATATCCCAAAACAGATAAAATTTTGCTTTTATGCGAACATTTGGATGTGACTTACGACCAAATGGTCTCTTTAAAACTCGATAACAACCTCGCTCCGATTGGCGAAATCTTAAAATCTGGAATTCTAAAAGAGATTCCGCTAGAACTTTTTGGAATCCAAGAAGCCGATTTAATTGACATTATTGCGAATGCTCCAGCGAAAGTCAATGCGTTTATTAGTACGATTATCGAAATTGCACAGCATTATAATTTAAGTCGTGAAAGCTTTTTTCTTGCCGCTTTGCGTTCGTATCAGGAAGCGCACAGCAATTATTTTGACGATTTAGAAGAGAAAGTAATTGCTTTTTCGAAGTCGTTTCAGATTAATTTGGATTCTAAAATCAGCATTGAAGAACTGGAAGCAATTTTAAAAGAAGAATACGAATATAAAATTGAAGAAATTGTTTTTAAAGATCAGGAAGCTTTAGAAGATTTACGTTCAATTTATGTTCCGAAAAGCAGAACTTTATTGCTTTCAACCGAAT
Source organism: Flavobacterium sp. (assembly GCF_036405015.1). GTDB lineage: Bacteria > Bacteroidota > Bacteroidia > Flavobacteriales > Flavobacteriaceae > Flavobacterium. The sequence continues at coordinate 8,786 of NZ_DASWYK010000250.1, forward strand.
TAGACGATCCACAAAAGGCTTTTATTTTAGCTAAAGAAATAGCTTATAATTATTTGAAAATTTCAGATCGACTACTGACTTTCAGCTGGATTAAGTTTGAAAATTTCGATCAGGTTTTGAATAATTTTTATGCTTCTTATTTTGCTGGCGCTTTATTGTTGCCGAGAAAATTGGTTGTAAATAAAATCAATGCTTTTTTAGAAAATGAGAATCCAAAACCAGAAGAATTTGTTTCTTTAATTGAAAGTTTTGAGGTTTCCCCAGAATCTTTTTACCAGCGATTGACTAATTTATTACCGAAAGATTTTCAATTGAAAAACCTTTTCTTTCTGAGATTATCTCACAGAATTGGTTCTGATATTTATCAAATCAACAAAGAATTGCATATTACACATCAACAAGAACCGCACGCGAATGAAACCAACGAGCATTATTGCAGAAGATGGGTTTCCGTAAAAACAATTGATGAAGCCATTAGACAAAATAAACCTCATTTTTTTGATGCTCAGATTTCGAGTTATGCCAACAGTGGCAATGAATATTTGGTTTTTTCGTCGGCTACAAAAGATCCTTTCGCAGAAAATTATATTCGAAGTATTTCGGTTGGAATCCTAATTAATCCGACAATGAAAAAGAAATTTAAATTCATTGACGGAAAACCTTTGGTAAAACGAATTGTAGGTGTAACTTGCGAAACCTGCGCGGTACAAGATTGTTTAGAAAGAGCTGCTCTGCCGATTGTTTTGGAGAAAAAGAAACGCCATGAAAATACAGATGCGGTTGTACAGCAGTTTATGAATCAATACAGTTAGAATTTTATGCATTATTTATCTTTACTAATAGTTCTGCTTTCTGTAAACTTCAGTCAGAAAACGGAGAAACTTAATGGCCGTTATAACTATCTAATCGAAGACGAGAATCAATACATCCAAAAAGATAAAATTACTTTTAAGGATAGTGTTTTTGTTTTTGACAACAAATTTTTGCCAAAAGGAAAGGTATCTTATGGGAATGCCATACTATTGGATAATTTTATAAATATTGATTTAGTTATAACGATTCCGAAAGATCAAATTCAGAAAGATACTATTGAATTTTTTATGCATGATAAAAATGATCTTAATTACTTAGATGTAGTGACTGGAAAAGGGAGATTGATTAGAATAAAGTAGCTTATTTTATTTCTTACCACGCATTTTTTGTCCTTCCTTCTTCGTCGGAATGACAAGATTGTTGTTATTTCATGTAATATCACAAAACTTTGCGGAGTTACTTGTGGAGATCTCTCCTTCGTCGAGATGACAAACTATACGCTTACTTTCCGTTTAAACATATCTTCTTCTGAAAACAAAAACTTCTAAATTAGCCCCGATAGAAGTGGAAATCCTTTTGTGACGGGGTTCGGCACAAAAGATTGAAACGGATAGCGGGACTAGACGTCTTTTGAAAACTAAAATTTCTGCTTCAAAAAACTTAGAATCTTAGCACCTCAGAACCTTTCTTAACCTAGATTAAGTGCTTTTCCTTTACCATGACCATATCTTTGTATTATAAAAATAACAAAAGGACAAAATCATGGAAAATATAGTATTACACAAAGCAGACACAAGAGGAAACGCAAATCACGGATGGTTAAACGCTTACCATAGCTTTAGTTTTGCGAGCTGGTATAATCCAGACAGAATTCAGTTTGGAGCGCTTCGTGTTTTGAACGATGATACGATTGCTGCCGGAATGGGATTTGGAACTCACCCTCACGATAATATGGAAATTATTACGATTCCGCTTGAAGGTGATTTGGCTCATAAAGACAGCATGGGAAATACTGAAGTAATCAAAAATGGTGACATTCAAGTAATGAGTGCGGGAACTGGAATTCAGCATAGTGAGTTTAATCCGAATGCCGATGAACAGACTAAATTATTACAGATTTGGTTGTTTCCAAACAAAAGAAATGTTACGCCACGTTACCAACAAATTACTTTAAATGTTGCTGACAGACACAATAAATTATCTCAGGTTTTATCTCCAAATGCAGATGATGAAGGGGTTTGGATTCATCAAGACGCTTGGTTCAACATGGGGAATTTCGATGCTGGAATTTCTACAGAATATAAAATCAAAAAAGAAGGAAACGGAGTTTATGCTTTCGTTTTGAAAGGAAATGTAACCATCAACGGTCAGGAATTAAATTCTCGTGATGCGGTTGGAATTTCAGGAACGGATACTTTAAATATTAAAGCAAATACAGATGCCGAATTCTTATTAATGGACATTCCGATGAATTATTAATTCGAACAAAAACAATTAAATACCTGTAACGCTGAAACGATAATAAATCTGGAAACCAGATTGTTATCGTTTCTTTTTTTTTAACCTTTAATTGATAAAAAACAAAATAAGAAAGACTAATTTTATTAATAAGCGGATACCTGACAAATTTTAAAAATTTGTCAGGTCTATTCAAAACGGATTAAAATCTATTATTAAAATTTAACATTTTTCATTTCTTAATCTAGGTTAAGTGCTTCAGGACAACTGTCAACGTAACTTTGTCCTATCAAAATGAAACAAATTAATTATTTAAAAAAATAAAATTATGGCAACTACAAAATGGTCAATTGACCCAACTCACTCAGAAATTGGTTTTAAAGTAAAACACATGATGTTTACTAATGTTTCAGGAAAATTTGGAACTTACGAAGCTACAATTACTACAGACGGAGATAACTTCGAAAATGCAGCAATCGAATTTTCTGCTGATATCGCTTCTGTTGACACTGCAAACGCAGACAGAGACGGGCACTTAAGAAGCGCTGACTTTTTTGATGCTGAAAATCATCCAAAATTAACTTTCAAAGCTTCTTCTTTCAAAAAAATCAATGAAGGAAGTTACGAAATCACTGGAAATTTAAACATTAAAGGAGTTTCAAAATCAGTAACTTTTCCAGTAGAATACAGCGGAATCTTGACTGATCCTTGGGGAAATACTAAAGTTGGTTTAAGCATAGAAGGAAAAATTAATCGTAAAGATTGGGGATTAAACTGGAACTCAGCTCTTGAAACTGGTGGCGTTTTAGTTGGCGAAGAGGTAAGATTAAACATCGAATTACAATTCGTAAAACAAGCTTAATCTTTTGGTTTAGATTAGATTTAATTGGTTGGTTAAAAGCTCTGCGTTTGCTCGCAGGGCTTTTTTTATGTTGCCACGAATTGCACGAATTTGCACTAATTTTTTTTCTCAAAAAACGCTAAATATTTGCCACAGATTAAAAGATTTTCACAGATTTTTTAATCCAAATAATCCTTTAATCTGTGGCTATAAAAAATAATTCGTGGAAATTCGTGCAATTCGTGGCAAACAAAAACTTAGCGCACAGCATTTCTAAATTCTGTTGGCGACATTCCAGTTTGTTTTTTGAAGAATCTGGAGAAGTACGAGTAATCTTCGTAGCCGACTTTGAAAGCGACTTCGTTTACGGCTAATTGTTTGTCGATCAGCATTCTTTTGATTTCTAGAATAACACGATCTGTGATTACCTCAGTTGCTGTTTTTTGTAGAATTTCGTTGCAGATTCTGTTTAGATGTTTTAGTGTGATATTTAGTTTTTCTGCATAAAATGAAGGAAGTTTTTCGGTTCTGAAATATTCTTCTAAAAGCGATTCGAATGTATTGATTTTGATGTTGTACGAATGCGTTTGATGCGAATAAGTTTCATTGTATTTTCGCGCCACTTCAATATGAATGCAGTCTAGCAAATTCAATAATTTATCTAATTGATATTTATTATCTTGAACGTTTTCCTGAATCAGCAAATCGAAATACGGAAGAATTTTCGGAATTTCATTTTCTTCAAAAACCATTTCTGGTCGGTTGTGAATCGAATGATAGAAATTATAATCGTTGATTTTTTTCTGTCCGAAATATAAATTGTACAATTCCTGAGAAAAGATAATGACGAAACCTTCGATATCTTTAGATAAATTCCAATGATGCATTTGTCCAGGCTGAAGCACAAAAAGACTTCCTCTTTTGATTTCAAATTGATCAAAATCTACTTCATGCAATCCCGAACCTTTGGTGAAAAATACCATTAAATAAGAATCGTGTCGGTGTGGTTCTTCGACAAAACTGTGATTTTTTAAATGTTCTGCAAAAGTATTGACGTAAAAATCACGATGAATATCGTTACAACTAAAATTCTGAACACTATAAATCGGGTACCTTTTCATAGACAAAAAATATTTATTGCTTTCTGATTACAGAATACTATTATTCGATTTGGATTTTGGAATTTATATTTTGAAAATTCAATCAAAAATGTCTTTATTGTGCTATAATAAGCGAAGATATAAAAAAGACTTTTATAAACCTCTGAATTACCTTTGTATAAACAAAAAATAACAAAGTCATGTCAAACGCATTAACTCATATTTTAAGCAACGAATGTCCTATTTGTCATAAAGGAAAAGTTTTTACAGACAAAAATATTTTTTTCAATTTCAGTTTTCCAAAAATGAATGAATACTGCAGTCATTGCCACTATAAATTTCAAAAAGAACCTGGTTACTTCTTTGGCGCCATGTATGTGAACTACGGATTAACAGTAGCGCAGGGAATTGCAACGTATTGCATTGCACAATATTTTTTCGAAACCAACTTCGATCTAAGAATTCTTCCTATAATTGCTGTTGTCATTACTTTACTCACTCCTTTTAATCTTAGATTTTCAAGATTAGCATGGATTTATATGTTTAAGGGTTATACGAGCTAAAAAAATAGTACTTTTGCCTTCCAATTGAAACTAATTTTCAATTTTAAAAAAAAGTAAAAATTAAATTAGACAAATGAAAGCATACGTATTTCCGGGTCAAGGAGCGCAGTTCACAGGAATGGGTAAAGACCTTTATGAAAATTCGGCTTTAGCCAAAGAATTATTCGAAAAAGCTAATGAAATATTAGGTTTCAGAATTACAGATATCATGTTTGAAGGCACTGCCGAAGAACTAAAAGAAACTAAAGTAACACA
>NZ_DASWYK010000251.1:0-18588 GCF_036405015.1 Flavobacterium sp.
ATTGCCATATCTCTTTTAAATTGAGTGAGAAAAATTTGTTTTTAGGTGTTATTTCAAACAACCAGTCATTTGCATTATTAGAATTTTCCATTTATATAAATGTGAAGAGGGGGCTTAATTAAATCAAAAAATTTAACAAGATTTTTAACATTTAAGAAATTGTTCAAAAATGCCAAAAGGTGTTTTTTTAAAAAAAACACCTTTTGATTATACTGAATATATTTTATTATTCTTTTACTTGTCTAAGACTTCGAAAGTAGAATTCATACTTTTAAATTCTGGAACAATCTTTTTCATCTTAGCTACTATATCATCATTTTCATAGAAATCAGCAATTCCAATAAGTTCATCAACCTCATTGTGAAGATTTTCATATTCGTCCTGAATTTCCTGTGCAATCATGATTTTGTTATGATAAGTTGGTAATGTTTTTGAAGTATCATTTAATAATTCTTCATAGAGTTTTTCACCTGGCCTTAAACCAACAATCTTTATTTTTATTTCCTTATCTGGAATAAAGCCGGCCAGCTTAATCATTTTCTTAGCTAAATCTATTATTCGAACAGGTTTACCCATGTCAAAAATATAAATTTCACCTCCGTTACCCATTGCCCCAGCTTCTAATACAAGTTGACATGCTTCTGGTATTGTCATAAAGTAACGAATAATATCTTGGTGCGTTATAGTTACTGGTCCGCCTTCTGCGATTTGCTTTGTAAATAATGGTACAACTGATCCATTTGAGCCTAAAACATTTCCGAAACGAGTAGTAATAAATTTAGTCCCCCCCTCTACATTTTCTCTTTGATTCTTCAAGAATAAAGATTGTACGTATTTTTCGGCAATACGTTTACTTGCTCCCATTACATTACTAGGGTTTACAGCTTTGTCTGTAGAAACCATTACAAATTTCTTGACTTTATATTTACAAGCTAAATCTGCTAAGTTTTTAGTCCCTTTAATGTTAGTTTGAATGGCCTGAGCTGGATTTTCTTCCATCAAAGGTACATGTTTATAAGCTGCAGCGTGAAAAACCACGTGAGGATTATAATTTTTGAATACTTTATCTAATGCCTTTTTGCTTCTAACATCTGCTATTACAGCTACAATTTTGGTATTCAAATTCATGCTTTGCGTCTCTAAACATAAATTATGTAAAGGGGTTTCGGCATGATCTACAACAATAACTTTTTTTGGATTAAAATTTAATACCTGTCGAACTATTTCACTTCCAATAGATCCTGCAGCTCCTGTAATTAAAATTGTTTTATCTTTTAATTGCTTAGAAATTGATTTACTATCTAGAACTATCGGTTTTCTTTCCAGCAAGTCTTCAATCTGAATATTCTTAACTTTTTGAGAAATTTCTTTTTGGTTTTCCCAATCCGAAATTAGAGGAACAGTATATACTCTGTAATTAAACTCTAGACATTGATCAACAATGATCAATTGTTCATCTTTAGTTAAACTCTTATCAGCAATAATAACTCCCTCTGCAGCAACAGACCTCATTAAAGCAGGAAGTTTTTTTCTTAAAATCAAGATAGGAAGATCCAGCATACGTTTAGACGCATTCTGATTATTTTTATCTACAAATCCAACAATTTTAAATCTGGATGGAGTTTCAAATTTTAAAGCATTGGCTACAGAAATTGCATTTGCATCTGTGCCATAAATAACTGTTCTAACGAGTTTTGTTGTAGCTTTCTCAGAAAAATACATTTCAAATGTCTGCTTTACAATAACACGATACAAAAACAATCCGCAGAAAGATAGTACCAAATTTATAAATAGAGCAGTGTTTAAAAATGCTTTATGTCCTGTATACAATTCAAAAACCAGATTTATAAACAAGAAAAAAACTAAAACTGACATCTGAGAAAAAAGCAGTTTTATTGCATCAATATAGGACGAGTGTCTAATAATTCCCGAATAAGTTCTAAAAAGCCAAAAGAAAAATATATTGACCAGAATTAAACTTGCGACAAAATAAAAGTCGTGAGAAGTGATGATGTAACCTATAGCAGTACCATCAAAAAGCAAAAACGTAAAGGAAAATGAAAAAAACAAGACCATTACATCTATAGCAATAATAATCCATCTCGGCAAATAACTTAAATTATTAATATTTGCTCTAAGATTTCTTGGCGAAAAAGTCTTGTATAACAAAGAGGTTACACTATTTGGTTTGTCTGTACTCAATTGAGGTTTGGTTTAAATCTGTAAACTAATTCTACAAAAATACAAATTAAAGGTTTTAAATAATCAGTTCTTAATTCAAATTAAATTTTAACACCTTTTTTCTTTTGTTTTAAAAATTCTAATAAGTATGTCCCGTATCCTGATTTAAGTAGGGGTTGTGCTAATTCTTCTAGTCTTAAATCATCAATAAACCCTTGTCTCCATGCAATTTCTTCTATACAGCCTACTTTTAATCCTTGTCTTTCTTCTAAGACCTGTACAAATTGTCCTGCTTGCATTAAACTATTAAATGTTCCGGTATCCAGCCAAGCAGTTCCTCTACTTAATATTCCTACTTTTAAATTTCCTTTTGCAAGATAAACTTTATTTATATCTGTAATTTCATATTCACCACGAGCACTTGGTTTAATCTTTTTAGCTATTTCTACTACAGAATTATCATAGAAATACAAACCTGGAATAACATAATTTGATTTTGGCTCTAATGGTTTTTCTTCAATTGAGATAGCATTTTTATGTTCGTCGAATTCTACTACACCATATCTTTCTGGATCTGCAACGTGATATGCAAAAACAACACCTCCGTTTGGATCAGCATTATCCTTTAAAAGTTGTTGCATATTTGTTCCGAAGAATATATTATCTCCCAGTACCAAAGCTACTTTATCTTTTCCGATGAACTTTTCTCCTATAACAAAAGCTTGAGCTAGACCATTTGGATCTGGTTGTTCAGCATAACTAAATTTACAACCTATTGTAGTACCATCTCCCAACAGTTTTTTAAAATGTGGCAAATCATGAGGTGTCGAAATAATTAAAATTTCATTGATTCCTGCCATCATTAAAGTTGATAAAGGATAATAAATCATCGGTTTATCATAAACTGGCATTAATTGTTTACTTACAGCTAATGTTAATGGGTGTAATCTCGTACCAGAACCTCCAGCTAATATTATTCCTTTCATAAAAATTTAATTTAGATTTCAAAATTTCATTTCACAATAGAATACAAAACATCAAATTCTTTTTTTATATAAATACCTTTTTCAAACTATCTTTAAAATGCGGCACATCTAAATTATAAACCGATTTAATTTTTGATTTATCCAACAATGAAAAATTTGGACGTTTTGCTGGAGTTGAATAAGATGATGATGGAATTCCAACAACTTTGCAATTATAATTCCCAAATTCTTTGATATTTAACGCAAACTCATACCAACTAATTTCTCCTTCATTAGAATAATGATAAATTCCTGGAATCCATTTTGGGTACTCAATTATGTTCATCATTGCCTGAGCCAAATCTGCTGCATAAGTTGGTGAACCGATTTGATCATTTACAACGTTTAATTCTTCTCTTTCTTGCATTAATCGCTGCATTGTTTTTACAAAGTTATTTCCAAACTTACTATAAACCCAAGAAGTTCTGATAATAATTGATTCAGGATTTTGTTTTATACATGCTACTTCGCCAGCTAGTTTACTTTCTCCATATACATTTATTGGATTAGTTTCTGCATCTTCATTTAAAGCTACTGAAGAAGATCCGTCAAAAACATAATCTGTGGAAAGATGAATTAATTGAACATTATTTTCTACTGCATATTTTGCAATTAATTCTACGGCTTCCTTATTTATTCTAAAAGCTAAATCTTTTTCAGATTCAGCTTTATCAACTGCAGTATATGCGCCACAATTAAATACAATATCAGGATTAATTTCTTCCAATTGAGATCGAAGCAATTCTAAATCATCTAATGTCGCCTTATTACGATTGGCAAATAACCATTCGTACTGAGGGTAAGCAGGTGCCAAAACCGAAAGCTCAGATCCTAACTGCCCTGTTGCACCAGTTACTAGAATTTTTTTCATTAAAATAAACTGTTACAATTATCAATAAAAGGAAGTATTTGATCTTTTTCTGAAACTATAGCATCATCTAAATTCATTCCCCAATCAATATTGAGGGATGGATCATTAAATTTGATTCCGCCTTCAGAAGCTTTATTATAAAACTGGTCACATTTATACATTACAGAAGCCGTTTCGCTTATAACCGAAAAGCCATGTGCAAATCCCTGAGGTACTAATAATTGTTTTTTATTCTCTGCTGACAACAAAATGCTAAACGATTTACCAAATGTTGGAGAATCTTTTCTTAAATCTACTGCGACATCAATAATTTCTCCTTCTAAAACACGAACCAATTTTGTTTGAGCAAAAGGAGGGTTTTGATAATGGAGCCCTCTTAGAGTTCCTCTTTTTGAAAAAGACTGATTATCTTGGACAAAATCAATGCTAATGGCTAAACTTTCAAGTTTAGTTTTATTATATGATTCAAAAAAAAAGCCTCTTTCGTCAACAAAAACTAGTGGTTCAATGATTATAAGATCTTTTATGAATGTTTCTTGAATTGTCATTTTTGTTTTATTATATTCCTAAGTTTTGAAGAATAAATTCAAATCAATTCTTATCGGTTTTTTATTATAGTCTAATTACTTTAAACTACATTATTCCCATTGGTAATCTTTTATTTGTTCATACACTTTTTGTATGCCTTCTTCTATACCGATTTTAGCTTTCCATCCTAAATTGTTGATTTTAGATACATCCATAAGTTTTCGTGGCGTTCCATCGGGTCTAGTCTGATCTGTCAAAATTTCACCATCAAATCCGACTATTTTACTAACTAAATTTGCTAAATCTAATATGGATATATCCTTCCCTGTGCCTAAGTTCACAAGCCCAGAATCATTATAATTTCTCATTAAAAACAAACAAGCATCTGCCAAATCATTAACATGCATAAATTCACGTTTTGGCATACCTGTTCCCCAGATGGTAACCGATTTTGCTTTATTTCGTTTTGCCTCAATAAATTTTCTTAACATTGCGGGTAGCACATGTGAATTATTTAAATCATAATTATCATTAGGACCATATAAATTAGTTGGCATCACAGAAATAAAATTACATCCATATTGATCTCTATAACCATCGCACATTTTGATTCCAGCAATTTTTGCTATCGCATAAGGTTCATTTGTAGGTTCTAGCTCTCCTGTCAACATATACTCTTCTTTTAATGGCTGTGGAGCCATTTTCGGATAGATACAAGAAGATCCCAAAAACATCAGTTTTTTAACATTATTTAAATAGGAATGATGTATAACATTATTCTGAATCATCAAATTTTCATAAATGAAATCTGCCCTAAAAGTATTATTTGCTACAATTCCTCCAACTTTAGCTGCTGCTAAAAAGACATAATCGGGTTTTTCTTTCGCAAAAAAATCCGCAACAGCTTGTTGATCTTTTAAATCTAATTCTTTGGAAGTACGCAATAAAAAATTATCATAACCATTTGCTTGCAAAGCTCTCAAAATAGCAGAACCTACCATCCCACGGTGTCCAGCAATAAATATCTTATCTTGTCTATTCATTTTTAAAAAATTTCAAAACCACTAAAATTACAACATTTTAAGCTGTAATTTAGTGGTTAAAACTTATCTGTTTATTTATTCAAACTGATTTTTAACTCTATAACCAGCCTCTAAAAGCATTTTTTCTTTTTGAAAGTGCTCAACATCCGCTGACATCATCTCTTTGACCAACATTGGCAAATCGTATTTAGGTTTCCAGCCTAATTTTGTTTTTGATTTACTAGGATCTCCAATCAATAAATCAACTTCTGTTGGACGAAAATAAGCGGCATCTACTGCAACAACTTCCTTACCAACTTCAATTTGATAATCTGGATTTGAACAAGAAACAACGTAACCTTTTTCTTCAACTCCTTCTCCCTTAAATTCTACATCTATTCCTACCTCAGCAAAAGACATTTTCACAAAATCTCTTACTGTGGTTGTAACCCCCGTTGCTATTACATAATCTTCAGGTTCATCTTGTTGCAAAATTAGCCACATTGCTTCTACATAATCTTTTGCATGCCCCCAATCTCGACGTGCATCAAGATTACCTAAATATAAACAACCTTGCATGCCTAATGCCATTTTAGAAACTGCTCTTGTAATTTTACGAGTAACAAATGTTTCTCCACGTAATGGGCTTTCATGATTGAATAAAATACCATTACATGCAAACATGTTATAAGCTTCTCTATAGTTAACTGTAATCCAATATGCATACATCTTTGCAACTGCATAAGGAGAACGAGGATAAAATGGTGTAGACTCAGATTGTGGGACAGCTTGAACTAAGCCATATAATTCTGATGTAGAGGCTTGATAAATCTTAGTTTTTTTTGTTAGTTTTAATATTCTTAATGCTTCTAACAATCTTAAAGTTCCAATTCCATCTGCATTTGCGGTGTATTCAGGCGTATCAAAACTTACCTTTACATGGCTCATTGCACCTAAATTGTAAATTTCATCTGGCTGTACTTCTTGAATAATTCTAATCAAATTAGTAGAATCACTTAAATCTCCATAATGTAATTTAAATCGAACATTAGCCTCATGTGGATCTTGGTATAAATGATCAATACGATCAGTATTAAATAAAGAGCTACGACGCTTGATTCCATGAACATCATATCCCTTTTTTAATAATAAATCAGCAAGATATGCTCCATCCTGACCTGTAATTCCTGTTATAAGTGCAACTTTCATATTTAATTTCTTTTGTTTTTATTAACTTACTAAACTTACATTCATAGAATATTTATGTAAATAATCTTTGAATGACATTCATTATTCTTTCTTTCTCTACATCAGTAGTATTAGACCCAGAAGGCAAACAAAGACCATTTTCAAACAATTTTTTGGCAACCATCTCTCCATAGTAGGGATATTTTTCAAATACTGGTTGAAGATGCATAGGTTTCCATAATGGACGAGTTTCTATATTTTCACTTTCAAAAGCCAATCGAAGTTTTTCACTATCAATACCGTTTGTCAATTTTGAGTCAATAGTGATTGCACTTAACCAATAATTCGAGAAATAATCTTCATTTGGAGCAGTAAAAACTTTAACTCCTGGGATTGATTCAAATAAATTTAAATAGAACTCATGCATTTTTCTGCGTAAATTGACATGATCATCTAAAACTTCCATTTGCCCTCTACCAATTCCTGCACAAATATTGCTCATACGATAATTATATCCTATTTCACTATGCTGGTAATGTGGCGCATCGTCTCTAGATTGTGTCGAATAAAAAACTGCTTTATCTTTCTGTGCTTTTATTTTAGTCACTATTGCACCTCCTCCCGAAGTTGTAATTATTTTATTCCCATTAAATGAAAGAATACCAATTTCACCAAATGTTCCGCACTTTTGATTCTTATAATAGCTCCCTAAAGCTTCAGCGCTATCTTCTAATATTGGAATATCATATTTTTTTGCAATATCATGAATTTCATCAATTTTGTAAGGCATACCATAAAGGTGTACTGCAATTATTGCTTTAGGCTTTTTTCCTTTTAAAATTCTATCCTGAATAGCATTTTCAAGTGCAACTGGACATAAATTCCATGTTTCAGGTTCGCTATCAATAAAGATAGGTATTGCTTTTAGGTATGTAATTGGATTAGCAGATGCAGAAAAAGTCATGCTTTGACATATAACTTCATCACCATCTTTGACTCCTAACAGAATTAAACCTAAATGAATAGCTGCTGTACCAGAACTCAAAGCTCCCACGTGAACATCTTGTCCTAAATATTTTTCTATATCATTTTCAAAACCATTTACGTTTGGTCCCAATGGGGCAATCCAATTACTATCAAATGCCTCCTTTACATATTTTTGCTCTGTACCTCCCATGTGGGGAGATGATAACCATATTTTTGACTTAGTCATATGCTATTTTAGTAAATGTATTATAATAATTTCTAGACTTTAATTAAGTTTATTGTATAGAGGAAAAAATGATGTATCATTTTTATCTAATTTTTCTAAGCCCAAAGATATTCTTTCTAAAGAAGTTTTATCAATCAATTCATTATAAACATCTTCATTTATTATTTTTCTCCCTGTACAATAATTTACGACATCATTAGGGAAAAATGACTTTTTATATTTAAAAATTCCATCTTCAAAACCATAGCCACCTCCCAGAATATAATATTTTTTTCCTTCTATCCTTGCCCAATTTAAAGCTTCAACTTTCAAAAAATCGTTTGGCCTCTTATCAAAATATCTTTCATCAGTTCCTCCAAGAAACGAATAAATACTATCATTAGACACAAGTAGCAACTCTGAAGAAACCGCTATTTGATCAAAATATATTGTGCATATAGAAACATATTCTTCATTTTTCAGAATAAAATCTTCAAAACTTTCTAATGAATAAAAAAAACTTTCTTTTGCATTTGTTCTTTTCATTGTTTCAATATAGATATCATAGAATTCAACTATTTTATCTCGCTCAAAAATTTTATGATAAACCTTACAAGAAAGATTTTCTTTTTTAGCTCTATTAACGTTTTTTCGGACTTTAGCATCAAATGATTTCCATTGCTCCTCGATATCAATAATTTTTCCTTTAATATTTAACATCGTTGGAAAAACTGAACCTGAATAATAGATTTGATTTCCTGATAAATTAAAACGTATAAATTCTGTTATCACATTATTTTCGCGATACCAGTTATCAACTGCCTTCCAAAATTCTTCAACATCAGACTTCTTGACGTCTAATGAAAAAGTTGGCCCTGTATAACCATATGGCGTTTTAAAATCATAGTATCCAGTTTGGATTTCCCCTAAAATTATTGATTTAAGATAACCTGGCATCAAAATACTCGAATTCGAAACCTTAGAAGTAAAGGTAAAGCATATCAAATTTTCAAGTCCTCCACAAAAAACATCAAAGTACTCTGGCAAACAATAAGGATTTATCAAGTCCAAAGACGTTAATAATGATCTATACGTTCTAATGCCGTCAGAAGTATTTAAATTCAGAATATTAAGCATTAAGAATATTTTTTAATTCATCAACCATTTCTTCAATATCCTTATAATCAACATCTTGATGTATTGGAAAATTTATTATTTTATTTGCAAGAATTGTATTGGCGTCAGAAGGAAAATCTTTTAACTGTTGAATCATAGTATGATATAAACTGACCATACCAAACCCCTTTTCATTCATTTTGTGATAAAGATTTGTTCTATCAGTCTTTTCAATAATTACTGGAAGGGTTTGAGGGCAAATACCTTCATTTAGCTCTTTGTAAATAATTTCTATACCTTCAATATTCTTTAGGAGATTAATTAAATAATTATAATTTGACCTCCTAATATTATAAATTGACAATAAATCATAATTCAATTGAAAAAATGGTGTAAATTCTGTACCACTATTATCATTTGGATTGTTAGATACCATTATACCACCAGTTGAAACTGGAAGAAGTTTATGCAAAGAATAAAACGAAAAAGCTCCCTTTCTTCCACAAACACCTCCGATCAGATCGGTCAACCAAGCATGCGCACAATCTTCCACAAAGAAGATTTGATTAGAAGTTAACCATTGCGTAATTTCATCATATTTCGAATCGACAAACCCAAAATAATGTACTAATAAAACTAGCGGATTTTTATTCTGTTGTACCTTATTTTTTAAGTCATCTAAATTAACATCTAGATGAAGACCCAAGCCATAAAAATCATAATTTAAACCTGATTGAAGTACTGAATCAAAAATACCACTCCCTTCGTTTGAAGACCATCCAATATATGATGGCAATAGTATCTTTCCTTGGGGATTATTTACTTTATATATTTCAATTATTTTACTCCATGCATCTCTAGCAGAATTTGTATAAATCCACTCTCTTTTATATTGATCTAGATTAAGGGCTTTTTTTGTAATCATAATTTTAGATTTAATTCCATTCGAAATATTTTATCAATTAATTTTAATTCTTCAGATTCTTTTTCATCTCCTAATAAATAGAATTTATTAATCTCGCTTTGCTTTGACAAAAGAGATAATTGGTTCTTTAAAGATTCTGAATAATTTCCTCTTACTATAATATCTTGTTCAATAGTACCTAGCTTATAGCTTTCGTTTTCGATTAAAATATCTAAAAAATAAAAACCATAAATCTTTTGCAATTCTTTATAATGAGGAAAATTTTGAATAAAAATTTTTGATTTATGCTCTAAATCCTTTTTGATATCAATTTCGTAAAATGAATTTGATTTTTTTTGAATAAAACCAAAATTTAAATACCAGTTTAGTGCTATTTTATTACTTTCATAAACATCTAAAGCAATTGTATCAAAGCCATCTTTCAAAAATTTATTCTTTGTGTACTCATATATTTTTTTTCCAACACCCTTATTTTTAAATTCATTATTGACTGCTATTATATTTAAAAAAGCAGTTGATTGACCCTCAAAAATTTTATACTCTGCATAGGCCATAATCACATCATTTTCGAACATTACAAAATATCTGTATGGCGAAAAATGATTTTCTAATTCATTAGAAATAAATTTTTCAATCCCTTTAGTTCTATAAATTGATGGTATTAAATATTTGTTTTCAAAGGAAGATCTGACAAGTTCTACTACTAGTTTCAAATTTTCCTTTTTTAGTTCTTCAATTCTATATCTTTCTTTCATCATCTAAGTTTTGCATAATAGATTCTGGATCAATAACTATATTTTCTGACACAATAACTTTTAATACCGTTTGATATAGAATCATTAAGTCTTGTTTAAAACTCAAATTTTCAACATATTTCACATCAAATGCTAACCTTTCATCCCATTTCACAGTATTACGCCCGTTTACTTGGGCTAAACCAGTAATTCCCGGTCTTACAGTATGACGTAATCTCTCTTTATCTGAGTAAAAAGGAAGATATTTTAAAAGAAGAGGTCTAGGGCCAATTAAACTCATATCTCCTTTTAAGACATTTAATAATTGTGGTATTTCATCAAGTGATGTTTTACGAACAAAACCACCTATTTTTGTCAAACGTTTTGAATCTGGCAACAAATTTCCATTCTCATCTTTTTTGTCATTCATAGTTTTAAACTTTATAATCTTAAAATTGCGTTCTTCCTTCCCTGGACGCAATTGAAAAAAGAAAGGTTTACCATTATTGGCAAAAAATAATCCTATCATTACAAAAATAAAAATTGGACTCAAAACTAATAATCCAAAAAAAGCGACTAAAAAGTCCATAAGTCTTTTGAAAAAAAGTCTATACATTTTGAAGTTTATTTTTTATTAATTGATATGATTGTCTTACATCATATTCTGTCACTAAAAGTTTCCATGCATTTTCTTTCATTTGAAGATATTGTTGCTTATCATCCATACAAAATTTATTTATTGATTGCTGCATAGCCTCTTGATCACCCCATAGAATAGAATAACCACAATTTGCTTTTTCTATTGCTATTCCTACATCTGTATTTTTATCTGTAGCGGCAAGAATTGGTAATTTAATCTCTAAATAAGATAAGAGTCTGGAAGGAAAATTAGGTATCGTAAAATCTTTATGCAAAAAAAGCATTCCTATATCACAAGCTCTTAAAAGAATTTCGTAATCGTCCTTTGGTAGTCCTCTCATTAACTTTGCATTTTCTGGATTAACTTTTGTAAACCATCTTTCAATTTTATTGTATTCGGTACCTGAACCAATTATCAAAAAAAACACATCGTCTCTCTTTGTTGCCGCAATTGTTTCTATTACAAAATCAATTCCTTGAGGTTTCCCAAGATTTCCTCCATAAACAAAGACTTTTTTATCGATTGGAAGTCCATATTTCCTTTTCATATTTTCTTTCTCACCCTCTGATTGTAAAACTTCTAAAGCTGAAATCGAATTTGGATTTACCTCAACTTTATCCGCAGAAATATATTGATTATGGTCCAAAATAAATTTTTTATTTGCATCAGACATACATCCAATTGCGTCAGATATGTTATAAAGTCTGCGCTCCTTTTTCAAAAAAAACTTATGTAATAAACTTCCCTCTTTTAACATTTTCATGTCAACCGCATTTTGAGGAAAAATATCTTTTAGAAGTAAATAGGAATACGCCTTATCTCTTTTTTTTATAAAACTAATAACTTTGGAGAAGGTAATTGGTGGCGTGGAATAAATTATAAGATCAAACTTTATATCTGAAAACTTTTTTTTAATCGCCGATAAAAATTGATATTCTATTGCTAGTGTTCCAATCCCTTTCTCAATGACATTTGTTTTTTGAATATTAAGTGTTTGAACATTTAAAATCACACCACTTTTTTCCTTTAAAATAGACGTCTTTTTCTTTTCTCTTCTTTCAATAGGACAAACTACAAATATATTGTGTCCCTCCTTTGAAAACTCTCTCAAAAGATCAGTATATACCCCTCGATCTTCAAGAGAACCAATTCTTGCCATGGTCAAAAATAATACGTTCATATATTAATTTAGTTTACTTCTTGCCAAACTACTCGTTTTATATAATCTGTATAACTTAAAATTATGCGTACCATTTTTTCTGAAACATTTGGCATTGAATAATCTTCAACCATTCTGAAGTTTCTTTCATTACCTATCTTTTGATATTGCAGTTGCGTTAATCCTTGTAGAATTCTTTCTGGATTTAGACCAACCATCATCACTGCAGTTTCTTCCATTGCTTCAGGTCTTTCGTGTGCATCTCGTATATTAAGAGCTCTAAAGTTCAAAACTGAGGACTCTTCTGAAATTGTACCTGAATCAGATAATACCGCAAAAGATTTCATTTGCAAAGCATTGTAATCATTAAACCCTAAAGGTTTTAAAAATTGTACATTTTTATGAATTTGTAGATTCTTTTTCTCCAACATATTCCTTGTTCTTGGATGGGTACTCACAATAATTGGAAAGTCGTATTTTTCTGCTATTAAGTTTAAACTATTTATTAAACCTTGAAAATTTTTGTCGCTATTAATATTTTCTTCCCTGTGAGATGAAACTACAAAAAACTCTCCCTCTTTCAACTTAAGTTTTTCCAGAATATCAGAAGATTGAATAGACGGTAGATAGTAGTTCAATACTTCATACATAGGTGATCCTGTCTTGATAATCCTGTCAGCAGACAAACCTTCTCTTAATAAATATTCCCTTGCGATGTCACTGTATGTTAAGTTAACATCTGAAATATGATCAACTATTTTTCTGTTTGTCTCTTCTGGCACCCGTTGATCAAAACAACGATTTCCTGCTTCCATATGAAAAATAGGAATATGCCTTTTTTTTGCAGGAATAGCACATAGACAACTATTTGTATCTCCCAAAACTAAAAAGGCATCCGGTCTTTCAGATTCTAATAATGGATCTATTTTTATTAATATTTGTCCAACCGTTTCTGAAGCCGTTGTACCAGCTGCGTCTAAGAAAAAATTTGGCTTACGAATTCCGAGATTGTCAAAAAATATTTGGTTCAATTCATAGTCATAATTTTGTCCTGTATGAACAATGATATGATCGATTGCATCTGAATTGTCTAAAGCGGACATAACTCTTGAAAGACGAATAATTTCAGGCCTAGTACCAACGACTGTCATTACTTTTAGTTTTGATTTCATTATAATATGTGAGATTTTTTAAACATTTTCAAAATAGGTATCTGGATTATTTGGATCGAATGGCTCATTTATCCAAAAATTAGTGTACAACACTTCATCTCCAATATTTTTAATATTGTGAGTATACCAAATTGGCATATCGACATAAGAAGGTTCATTTCCATCAAGATAAAAATCCAGCACCTCCTCCGTACCAATACGACGAAGCTGAATTAAGGCTTTTCCTTTAATTACCGCAAATCTTTCAATTTTTCGGGTATGATAATGATTCCCTCTTGTAATATTAGGAACTGTCGTTGAAAAAGAAACTTGACCTCCAACACCTAGACGAATAATTTCTACAAAAGCCCCTCTATCATCAATATGCTTAACAAATTTTACAGGGAAATGATTTTTTATATCCATATAGCAACGAAATGTATTGAATAAATTCAACTCAAATGTGTTACTTATGAGTGGTATAGTTCCCTTATTTTGATATTCTTCTTTATATACTTCCAAAAGTTTTAAAATTTCAGAAACTTTAGACTCAAAAGTGTGTCTAACTAATATTTCAGGATTTCCTTTTTTTGATCTTATTTCATTAAGTATTGCATCTACCAATTCTCCAACATAAATCAATTTCAAATCACCATCTACATCAATTTTTGGTGTTTCGTTATGAGACAATTTATAACAAAAAGTAGCAATTACTGAATTGTAGTTTGGGTGACCAAAAGGTCCAAATACATTTGGAATAATCATTCCTGTGAATTTACCAAGGGAATTTTTGGACCACTTAATTAATAATTCTCTTCCATCTCTTTTTGACTTGCCATAAAGGTTTTCTTTTTCCTCTTGAGTTGATGAAGAAAAAATGATATGCGCCTTGCTTTTAGTCTCATCAAGGGATTTGACTAGTTTTTGAATTAGCCCAAGATTTGTATCATAAATTATCTGTGGATTATTATGACGATTCATTGCAGCCAAATGTACAATCACATCACATTGAGATACAAAATCATTTAATTTATTTTTATCCTCAAAATATTCTTTTTGAAAATCTATTCTTTCAAATTCATCTCGAAACAAATCTAGTGTGTTATATAAATGCGATCCAACAAAACCAGCTTGTCCAGTAATTCCTATTTTTAACATTTTAAGTTTTTATTTTAAAATAATCAATTTCAAATCGAAATTCATCATTTGTTTCTCCTAATAAATAATCTGCCATTACTAACAATTTAGAATTAACCTCCAAAGACTGAATACTTGTCAAATATCCGTTTGGAACGTAAAGAATATTAAGCTTAGTTGCATCAATAATAAATGATTTGACCAATAACTCTTTTGAAGGCTTTTCCCAATTATCAACTTGAATCAGTTGAATTTTAAAAATACCTGTGATTACTGAAAACCACCGTTGCTCTATTCGATGTCCCTGCCAACCTCTAATAAAATTGACCTCTTTGTTTTCAATCACGTAAATCCTTTTAATTAAAGATGCATCGAAATCATTATTATAAAATACATTACCTCTATTATCAGAATAACATTGTCCTTTGATTAATCTTGGTACCATCTATTTTAGGTAGGCATTTGGACAGGGTTCTCTCCAAAAACTTCTTTTCTAATGAGTGGCAAAGTTGACAACAATTTTTTCATTCCTTCAACATCTTGCTGTTCTGTATTATGAGAATGATAATCTTCGACCTGAGAAATATCTTGTTCTCCCTCAGAAAAATATTGCGCATAATTTAAATCACGATTATCAGCCGGAATTCTATAAAATTCTCCCATATCTTCTGCTTTTACCATTTCCTCTCTAGTGCATAAAGTTTCATACAATTTTTCTCCGTGACGAGTACCAATAATCTTTATTTCATTATTAGCATTACAGAGTTCTTTTAAAGCTTGTGCCAAATCGCCAATAGTTCCAGCTGGCGCCTTATTCACAAATAGATCTCCAGGATTTCCATTTTCAAAAGCAAACAAAACTAATTCCACCGCTTCATCTAATGACATTAAAAACCGTGTCATATTAGGATCAGTTATTGTAATGGGTTTCTTTTCTTTAATCTGTTTTAAGAACAATGGAATCACTGACCCCCTCGAGGCCATTACATTTCCATATCTAGTCAAACAAACTGTCGTATCTTGTAGATTTCTTGAGGCAGCAACAGCTACTTTCTCCATTAAAGCTTTAGAAATCCCCATAGCATTAATTGGGTAAGCAGCCTTATCTGTACTTAGACAAATTACTTTTTTAACTTTATTAATTCCCGCAGCATCAATTACATTTTGAGTACCAAGAACATTTGTTTTAGTAGCTTCTAGAGGGAAAAATTCGCAAGATGGTACTTGCTTTAATGCAGCAGCATGAAATACATAATCAACACCTCTCATAGCTCGCTCTACGCTGTTGTAATCACGAACGTCTCCAATATAAAATTTTAATTTATCATTTTTTAATTGATTACGCATATCGTCTTGTTTTTTTTCATCTCTAGAAAAAATCCTAATTTCTTTAAAGTGATCGCTATTTAAGAAGCGATTTAAAACAGCGTGACCAAAGGAACCTGTTCCTCCAGTTATTAAAAGTGTTTTATTTTTCAACATAAATTCTAATTTGTAAAAACTTTTTCAAAATATTTTTGTCTACTCTCATTTGAATAATTGTCACTTACATCTCTATAAGCTTCTGATAATATATCTTCATTAAAATTTAATAATTGCTTATAAATTGTTTCAATTTGGTCTACAATTGGTAAATTAATATCAATAATGACCCCATAGTTTTTCATCGTTTCTTTAAGACCTCCTTTTGCAGAATGAATAATAATATTCTTTGCTGCCAGAGCCTCTAAAGCGGCTAAGCCAAAACCTTCAAAAGTTGAAAGCTGAAAATAATATTTACTTTTTTTGAGCAAATCAATTTTTAACCTTTCATCAATACTTCCAGTAAAAATGACCTTTTCAGACAAATTAAGATCACGACATATTTCTTTCAAGAATTCTGTACCTTCACCTGTCTTGCCAATTATATAAAATTTAGCATTACAATATATATTTTTTTCGGTCAAACTTTTAAAAACATATAGTGCTTTGTCTACTCCTTTTCTCTTAACATTTCCAATACTTTCCATCCATACTATAGTTGTGAAAAAAGTCTCTTTTTTTGAAATATCAGGCACATTAAACACTTTAGAATTAATAGAATGAAAAGATAAA
Organism: Flavobacterium sp.; assembly: GCF_036405015.1. Lineage (GTDB taxonomy): Bacteria > Bacteroidota > Bacteroidia > Flavobacteriales > Flavobacteriaceae > Flavobacterium. Next base: position 16,964 of record NZ_DASWYK010000251.1, read on the forward strand.
CCAATATTACTAGGCAACTTTTTATTGTATATTTCTTCTACATTAGCTTTATCAGAAATAGAAACTAAAATACTTTTTGTAGAAAAATAATTACATAACTTAAAAAACAGTTTTTGTATCTTGTAATGTTTGGGTAATGTAGTATTTCTATTTAAATCATCTATTCCTCCTGTGAAATATACTTTTTTTAAAAAAAATCTAGATAAAATCGCAGGTATAAGACCTTTTCTGTAAAAATAAATAAAAGCTATATCGTATTTCCAAAAATAAAGAAAATCAAAAATTTGATTTGTCAATTTAAGTTGACAGCCTAAATTTTTAATTAACTCAATATCTATCTGATAAAACTGTTGATTCTGAAACGACTCTAAATTTCTTACACTAGAATAAAAAAGAACTTTCTTTTCTTTTAACGTCATACTAAGTCTCTTTTTTTACGTATATAGTGAATTACTTTCGGAAATCTATTTCTAATAATTATAGATATATATTTTCGAACGTAAGCATTTAAATGATATAAATAATGCTTTACAAAGTTGTCACCATCACTTTTATGTAAAACAATAGAATTCAATACCTCCTTCTTAGAGCATAATTCATTTACTGAACTAAATCCAGAAGAAACATATAAAATATTTGAAACTGTAATATCTAAAGACTTTGTTTTATACTTTTTTGAAAATAAATTATATACAAAATCAAAATCGGAAGCTGCTTTAAAGTCAAGGTTGAATTTATACTTTCTATTTAAATGTGCTCTTGAAAAAATTGATTGATGAGTAAAGCTCTTCCATATCTCATTTTCGGGTCTTGCTTTTATGAAGAAATCTCCCCAAGCACTTCTTATAAATGCTCCTCCTATTAACATAGAAATGTCATCTGAAATCTTTTCGTTAAAAATCTGACTTATAACTTTGGGGTCATAAAAATAATCTCCACAATTCATAAAAATAATCCAATCTCCAGATGCCCTGTCTATCCCCTTATTCATTGCATCATATATTCCTGCATCTTTTTCACTGATCCAATATGAAAGCTTTGATTCGTATTGCTTAATTACTTCAACTGTTCCATCTGATGAACCTCCATCAATAATTATATATTCAAAATTCGGATAGTCTTGATTAACTACACTCAAAATTGTTGGTTCAATATAATCTATCCCATTATAAACTACGGTTACTATTGAAATTTTAGGTTTATTCATTTATGTTAACTCTTCTTTTAATTATAAAAATCTAATTTGAAAATCTAAATTTATTTATGCTAAAAAACAATATTAAATACATCGGCCAAAAAACACCTTCAAAAACAGATTGATAAACTGAGAAAACTGTTGCGTAAATAAATAATAGGCCAAAAACGAAATATTTTGGATTATTTGTTAATTTAAACTTCAGATCAAGTCGATTAATCACAAATCCAAGAAAAAAGGGAATAATAATAATTCCAAAATATCCAAAATCTCTAAATGCTGTAAATAAAATTGTTCCAAAAGCATTAGTTTCTTTAACCTCTCTTAATCCAATATCTATAAAAGTATCTAATTCTTTTGCATTTTCACTATTAGCAGGTAAAAAAGTATTATCTACCAATAATCTATAAATAACGGATAAAATTGAATC